>JAYVQJ010001211.1:0-13197 GCA_043777235.1 Planctomycetia bacterium | reverse complement strand
GAATAGACGATCGTTTGCAGATATCGTCCGGTATGTCCGTCGCTGGCAGCGTTCACGTTTGGTTCCTGGCTCCAAAAATTAACAAAGGCCAAGCTGCGGTTCTCATCAAAGATGTACGTCGCCGTGCCCATGAAACCGAGGTTCGGGTTCGTGGTCCCGAAGTTATCCCAACCACGGATAATGCCTCCGCCGATGTTCAACTTCTCCGTGGCTTGCCACTGCGTCCAGATGCCGGTGTGGGTGAACGGCTGGCCGTATTGATAGGAGTAAGGAATCGTGTTGAAAGGGTTCAGTGTCAAATCCACCGTGTTATATCCGACCGGGGAGATGAAGCGTCCGATCTTGGTCTTCGTCTGCTTCCAGGCGACTTCCAAATACATCGAGGGGATCGCCGTGCCATAGAAGGAATGGTTTCGGTTCCAACGGTCCTCGAAATTGGACTCAGTGGTAAATCGGGCATTCGTGCCATAAATCGCGTCCACGCGTCCGCCGAAATCCCAATCCCTGTTTTCGTCGGTCTTGGTGGCGCGTTCCAAATACAACCACTGTTGGTTGAGTTGGTACTCGTTCGAGCGATCGGTCCACGTCACCGGACCGTTGAAGCGGTCATTCGGACTGCTGAAGTTGGCCGTATAGGACTGGACGGTGCTGCCGCCAATCTTCCAACCCTCGGCAAAATGATTCTTGCCGCACTTGTCCGTGTAGATTTCCGTCAGGCTCCAGGGCTCTTTCTTTTCTTCCTCGCAACCGTTGCCGTGATCGAAAAGATTGCCGAACAGACAGCTCTTCTCCAGGCAACCACTGTCGCAGCCCGCCGTGCCTCCGTCGCTGCAGTTTGCAGCACACTTGTCTGAACCGCAGGGCTGACTACCCATCTGCTGAAGGTGCTGAGCGAGTCGCTCGCCAGCTCGTTTGTAAACATCATCGCTGGACTGCGCTGCGGGTGATGGGGCAGCCTCTTGAGCGATGGTCAATGTGTCTGTCGAAACCCCAACGCTACCGAGCAGCAGCAGAGCTCCGGCGGTTCGACGAATTAGGTCCGAAATCCGGCCGTGTCGCATGGTCCTCTCCCTAATCACTATTGTGTGTGAAAATTCCGTTGTTCGATGATCCACCGGACCAGCCGGCAGAAGTCGCCACCGCGATCTGAGTCGTGTCGTCGCGCTGTTCCTTCTGAACGCGGAACTCCACTTGACTGCACGAACTCGGACAGCCCCTCCAGTGAGCGCTGAGTGGGCAATTCGTCCGTCCCTGTTTATCGGAACGGTTAGAACGCGACATCCACGCAGTCGCTCCCTCTTGTCAGAACCTTCGGAGTTATCAGTCTTCTCGCGACTCTCGAAGTCCACGCAGTCGGCAAGCTCAACGTGGCCGGTACGCCAAGCACGACGTGCGGCAGAATGTGCAGACGGAAGTCCTCGCGCGGCTCATCGGATCAGCGTGACCAGCGAAGCTTGCCGATCCGAAAATTTCTTCGCGCGCAGCGGCGGATCGCAAGGGCGTGGTCACTCGCAGTGCTTCTCAAAGAGCCGTTTCGGCAACGACAAGAAGCCTTACAAAGAAAACGGAAACGAGCCTTGAGAATTCATTCCGCTTGTATCGCCTGTTGGAGTTAGGCAAGCAGTTCCTTCACAACGCGTGCCCCTTCGACTCCCGTCAGCCGCGAGTCGAGTCCTTGAAACTTCATGCTGAACCGCGAGTGATCGATGCCCAGCAAGTGCAGCAGCGTCGCATGGACGTCATGCACCGAGACCCGATTCTCGACCGCGTGATAACCGAACTCGTCGGTCGCTCCGTAATTGAAGCCCGGCTTGAAGCCGCCACCAGCGAACCACATCGTGAAGCCCGCGAGGTGATGGTCGCGACCGTTCCCCTGAGCCATCGGTGTGCGACCGAACTCGGAACCGAACACGATGATCGTATCCTTCAGCATGTCGCGCTGCTTGAGGTCCGTGATCAGCGCCGCGATCGCCTGATCGACTTCCTTCGCGGTCCCGGCCGAGTGATCCTTCACCGAGCCGTGATGATCCCAGTCGCGATGATAAAGCTGAATGAATCGAGTCCCGCGCTCGGCCAATCGCCGAGCCAGCAGGCAATTCGACGCGAACGAGCCATCGCCTCCCTTCGTGCCGTACAGGTCGAAGATGTGTTGCGGTTCGTTCTTCACGTCCATCAATTCCGGGACGCTCGACTGCATTCGAAACGCCAACTCATACTGGCTGACCCGCGTCGCGATCTCCGGATCATCGAGACTCTCATTCGCGATGCCATTCAGCGCCTGCACGGCATCAACAACATCGCGCTGCCGCTTCGGAGTCACTCCCTTCGGATTGCCGACGTACAACACCGGATCACCCGTGCCACGGAACTCGACCCCCTGAAACTGCCCCGGCAGAAATCCCGAATGCCACTGCCGCGCCGCAATCGGCTGCTTCTGACCAAACTTGCCGGTCGAGACCATCACCACGAACCCAGGCAAGCTCTCGGCTTCCGCGCCGAGTCCGTACAACAACCACGAACCCATCGCCGGGCGGCCAGGATTCATCGTGCCCGTATTCATGAAGGTGTGAGCCGGATCGTGATTGATCGCGTCCGTGAACAGCGACCGCACAATGCACATTTCGTCCGCACACTTCTCGCCGAGATGCGGCCAAATCTCAGCCATCGACTGCCCCGACTGTCCCCACTTCTTGAAGGGATGTTGTGGCGCGAAGCAATTCAGCTTCTGCCCTTGAAGCTGAGCGATCTGCTGCCCCTTCGTAATCGACTCCGGCATCGGCTGCCCATGTAGTTCCGCCAGTTTCGTTTTATTGTCGAACGTGTCGATATGCGTCATTCCCCCAGCCATGTAGAGCCAAATGACTCGCTTGGCTTTCGGCGCGAAGTGCAACGGATTCAACACGCCGGACCACTTCGGTCCTTGCTTGCCAGCCGTGCCATCCCCTGCAAAGCCCTCATTCGTCAACAACGAACTCAGTGCCATCGAACCCAAGCTGACTCCCGTCGCCTGTAGAAACGCACGTCGGGCAATCGGAGTTGGAAGTGACATAACAAACCTCGTGATCGCAGAACGATGAGTGAGATCGGTAGACCGGACGCCCACGTCCGGTCAATCTTCGATTCGGACGTACGCGTCCGAACTACGCTTGAGTCACGGGCAAGGCCCGCGTTCCAACACATTCTCAACAAGACTTCATGTGATTTCCACCTGCGAGTCCTCAGCCGCATTCACGGGTAGTGTCCTAATTTGTGTGGGCGGGTTTCGCCGAAACCCGCTTCCCGACGTCGGCGACGCCGGGCCACAAAAATTAGGACACTACCCATTCACGCAAGGCTTCCGCAAACCGGTCGATCTGCCACGCCGAATCTTCCAAGCCCACCGAAACTCGAATCAGATGCCGCGAAATGCCGCAACTTTCCGCAAAGTCGAGTTCGCGATAGTGAGCCAGAATCGTGAACGGACAACAAAGCGTGAAGCTTGTGCCGAGGTTCGGCCCTTTTGGAATTTGCAGCGCGTCGAAAAACCGCTCGGTCTTCGCCGCCGCATCCTTCAACACGACCGAGAACAATCCCCCGAAACCACCACCCGGTCGCAGATGCCGCTCGTAGTTCGCGCGATCGACTCGCGCCGGATAGAAGACGTCCGCCACTTGCGGTTGCTCAGCGAGAAATTCGACGAGCCGCGCGGCGTTCTGATTGATTCGTGGAATCCGCTCGGCGACATCGCGCGAGTTGCGCTCCAGCACGATCGCGTCTTCGCCGTAGAAGATGTCCTCGAACTCTTCGTCCATGAAAGCCTTCAACCGGTCGTAGAACGGCCGCTCGCGATTGAGCACCAGCGAACCGGCCAGCACATTCCCCGCTCCCGAAAAGTATTTCGTGAGGCTCGTCGCCACGACATCCGCCACCGGCAACGTGTCGAGATTCACGCAGGCCGCCAGTGTGTCGTCGATCAACATCGGGAAGTCGTGCCGCAACGACCGCTCGCTCAGCCGCGCCACATTCGGACTGCCGAGCAACGGATTCCCCGGTAGTTCGACGAACAAACCCAACAGCGACTCCGACGCCGCGAGCTGCGCGACATCGTCAATGTCTGCCTCGGTCCCACGCGGGAAAAACGAGCACGCTCGCTCGACCGGACGAACCGAAGTCAGCCGTTGCTGCACCTTCAAGTTGTCGACATACGGAAACCCAAATTGAATGCTCCGCGACTCCGGCCGCAGTCGCTGAAACAACCGAAACGCCGTGAAGATCGCCGCCATGCCCGACGGAAACAGATAAACGTCGTCCGCCAAGCAACCCTGCAACGCCGCGACACGCTCGCGAATGACTTGCTTGGCGCGAACCGCGTCTTCCAAAGAACCTGACTCAGGCGAGCGGGACGCCGTCAGCCCCCCGGTATCGTCGCCAATTGACCGGGGGGCTAACGCCGCCCCGCTCGCCTGCATCGCAGAATCGAGCAGCGCCGTCGCCATGCGTGACGGCACGATCTCCCCCGCGTGTTGCCAGTACGCCTTCGCCGTGTCGCGAGCGGCTGTCGGCATCAACACCGCATGAACTCCGCAGTCGAAACACGCTGCGATCCGCACGTCGGCTCCCGTTTCGCGTCGCACGAACTCCGCGCATCGCCGAGCCACACGTTCGGAAGGCCACACGATCGCGCACTCCCCTGGCCAAGCCAACCGCCGCTCGCACTCGGCGAACAACCGCACCGTCTCCGGATGAAAGAAGAAGCGCGGATACCCGCACTGCATCGCGCCGGTCACCGCCGGATCGGCCTCTTCGTAGCCAACGTTGTCTCGCCAACGCGGCAAGCAAACCGACACCGCGTGCCGCTCTTCGGGGATCGGTAGGCCGAGGTCTTCGCCTCGCCAGCGGCTGACAGACTGCGGAGACGTCATGGGTAGGAGCATCCCTCAGACGAATGGTGAGGCATCAAATTGGAAAATTGCAGGGTGAAATCTATTTCCGAACACGATCAGGGAATTGACTTCCGAATCTCATCCAGGACATCTCTGGTTCCGTGCTGATCGCACCACTGATGGATGTAGTCCCAATTCAGCAATTCACCGCGCACGGTGACAACATCACGAATGTCGTCGCGATCCTTGTTTCGATTGGCATGCAGAGACCAGCGGAGCTTGGTGATGACCACATCTTCGGCGGTCGGAACACACGCCGTGCAGCCGAGGTGCGGGATCGGTATGTGAACGCGCCGCCGAAATCGTTCTTGGTCGTGTGGATCGGTGCTCAGTTTGAAGAGTTCGATGCGAAAGCCGGTCGATGCGACGTCGAAGATGTATCGCGTTGTGCCAGTCACAGATTCAAAGCTGACTTGTGGATCGAGCTTAAACTCATTCGGGAGAAACTGTCTCACGGCAGAAACTCGATGATTGCCGAACTCGACGACGAAATCTGCGTCCTTGGTGTTTCGCGAGACGCCGTACAACATGCTTGAGAGCGATCCGACCAACATATAGGGCAGGCCAGCCTTGTCCAACGCGGCGATGATCTGTGCCGCCGCTTCATAGCTCATCATGCGAGACCTCCAGCGGTCGATACAAATCCTGTTCGTCTCGGCGACGCAATCGATTCAATCGCTCCAAAAAAATCTGCTCCGCTTGCACAGCATCAACGTCAGGAAACTCCGCTCGAATTCCGGACAATGCCCAGCGACGCGATTCCTCAAAGAGCAAGAACCCGTCCATGAGCTTGTCCTCCGGAGCGGTCGCTCGCGCACGCTTCACTCGTTCGGAGTAGATCGAGTCGACCAAAGCCTGAGTCGGTGCCATGAATTTGTCTCACGATTTACTGGATGGTTCATTCGCCGAATCAATTTCGTGTGATCGTCTCGTGCAGATTCAGAATCGTTCTTGCGACGCTCGTCCAGGCGGCGAGCTCCGACTTGTCGAGATCACTCGGTGCGGGCTTCGCTCCGACGGTTAGTAGTTCGTTCGCGGCGGCGGTGTCCGATTTGTATTCGTCGAGGTGCGATTGCAGCAGGCGTTCGAGGACTTCGGCTTCGGCAGGCTTGATATCGCGGGAGACGGCTCGGCGGAAGGCAAAGCTCAGACGGTCGCGCGGGGTTGAGCCGCCTTGTCGAACGATCTGTTCGGCGAAGGCTCGCGCGGCTTCGACGTAGCTGGGGTCATTGAGCAGCACGAGCGATTGCAGCGGCGTGTTCGAGCGGGATCGGTCGGCGGTGCATTCTTCGCGGTTCGGGGCGTCGAAGGCGAGCAAGCTGGGATGCAGGTATTGCCGTTGCCAGTGGGTGTAGAGGCCGCGGCGATACAAGCTCTCGCCGGAATCGTTTTGCCATTCGCGAGCGGGGAAGTTGAGGTACGCGAAGTATCCCGGCGGTTGATACGGCTTGACGCTCTTGCCGCCGATCGACGTGACCAGCAAGCCGCTGATCGACAGCGCGTTGTCGCGGACCAGCTCGGCGTCGATACGGAAGCGGCCTTGCCGCGCCAGCCAGCGGTTGTACGGATCGAGTTCTCGCAGCTCTTTGTTGGAGTGCGAGGATTGCCGGTAAGTGTTGCTCATCACGATCGACTTGATCAGCAGCTTCACGTCCCAGCCGGATTCGATGAATTGCCCAGCGAGTTGATCCAACAGCAGCGGATGACTCGGCCATTCCCCTTGTGCTCCGAGGTCGTCGAGCTTGCGAGACAGGCCGGCTCCGAAGACCAGCTTCCACATCCGGTTGACGAACACGCGCGCGGTCAGCGGGTTCTCTGGCGAGACGATCCACTTGGCGAGATCGAGCCGCGTGAGTCGCGTTTCGCTCGCGGGAGAAGAAGATGACAGCACCGCCGGGAACGCAGGTGTGAGCGGTTCGCCGCTGTCGTCCATCCAATTGCCGCGCGGCAGAACACGGATCATGCGCGGTTGGACGGATGCGGTGATGAGCGTGCTGGGAATGCGAGCGTCCAAGTCTTTGCGAGTCTTCTCGACCTCGGCCAGTTGCTTGCGAGTCGGATCGAGCTGCGGTGCGATCGAACGGAAGTGTGCGGCGAGTTCATTCTTCTGCGCGTCGTTGCGTTGATCGACAGCGATCGCCAGGACTGCGGCGATGTTCGGCGGAGCGGATTGCCCCGCACGTACTGGACGAGGCGACGACGTCACCGACAAGCGGAAGCGACCGATCGTGTGATTGGGGTTGTCGAGGTTTTGCAGCAGCGAGATCGTCAACGTCGCTCCGTCCGCAAGCGTCAGATCGGTCGCGGTTTCAAACACGGCCGAGTGCGGCTGACCAATCTTTTCCATGATTGCCCAGCCCCACGTTTTACCTTTCGCGTCGCCGTCGATCGCGGCGGCGACAGCCCATTTGCCATACGGATTCGCGCCGGCGGCTCCGGTTTGTTCGTAGGTCGCGCTCGCGTTTTTCAGCGGGACATCTTCTTCAATCGTGTTGCCGATTACTTGCTTCACGACGAATTCGCTGAGCACGAAGTTGCCGTTGCCCGCTCGGCCCGGCCCTTTCGCGGGGAGCGAATCATCCGGCAAGACTTCGAGCCGAAACGCCGTGACTCCCTTCGGCAGACTCTTAACGACGAGCGTGTACGTGTCGGTAGCGGGGTTCTTGCCGCTGGCCAAAATCGAACCGTCATCCTTCGCCGTGAGTGTGACTCCTTCGGCCGATGTCACTGATTCCGCCTTGAGCGTTGTCCAAGTGACTTGAGTCTTCTCCCACTCCGCCTGCGCGGCGAGCAATTCGGGCGTCGGGGTGTCGAGCAACTTCTTCGCATCGGCGATCTGTTGATCGAGCTTCGCGAGTTCCGCTTCTTGTTCGGCGTTCGGGACTTTGACGAACGGTCCCCAATTGCCGTCGGCGTTCGCGCCGGAGTACAGGCCGCGCTCTTGGATGTCCGCGAAGAACGCTTCGAAGCGATAGAAGTCGCGTGTCGTCAGCGGGTCGAACTTGTGATCGTGGCACTCGGCACAACCGAGCGTGATGCCCAGCCATGTGCCACTCGCATTGCGAACTCGCTCGGCGACGTATTTGGCGAGGTACTCTTTGTCTTGCACGCCTCCTTCGGCTGACATCATGCCGAGCCGGTTGTAGCCGGATGCGATTTTTTGTTCGCGAGTCGGGTTCGGCAGCAAGTCGCCGCCGAGTTGCTCGACCGTGAATTGATCAAACCGCTTGTTGGCGTTGAATGACTCGATGACGTACTGCCGGAACGGCGAGACGCTCATATCCTGATCGCCGTGATAGCCGACCGTGTCCGCGTACCGCACGAGATCCAACCACCACATCGCGAGCCGCTCGCCAAAATGCGGCGACTTGAGCAGCCGATCGACCAGCTTTTCGTAAGCCTCCGGCGACTTGTCGTTGACGAAGGCTTCGACCTCGGCCGGCGTCGGTGGCAGACCGATGAGGTCGAGGCTGAGCCGTCGAATGAGCGTGATGCGATCCGCTTCCGGCGACGGCTTGAGGTTTTGCCGCTTGAGTTCATCGGCGACGAACGCGTCGATACCGTTTGTGGTGGGAGAAAAAGGATTCCGGCCATCGGCTTTCGGCTCACGGCTTTCGGCCGGGCGTTTGATCGGCAAGAACGCCCAGTGCCCCTCGTACTTCGCTCCTTGTTCGATCCATTTCTTGAGGAGGGCGACATCGTGCGGCGTGAGTGACTTGCCGCTCTCGGCCGGCGGCATCTTCTGTTCGGGATCCGACGAAGTGAGGCGGCGGAAAAGTTCGCTGTCGTTCGGCTTGCCAACGACTACCGTTCCCGGCTCGCCGTCCTGGCCGTGCAGACCCACTTGCGTGTCGAGTCGCAGATCGGCCTTCCGCTTGTTCTTGTCGGGGCCGTGACAGAAGAAGCAGTTGTCCGACAGGATCGGTCGAATGTCGCGATTGAACTCGACGACGTCCGGCAGCGGACCTTTGTCGGCGGCGAAGAGAGACGAACTCATGACGAGAACGGCAAGCGGCATCCAGTTTGAGAGACGCATCGGAAATCTCCACGGCTTGGCGGGTGAGAAGTTGATCCCCGCGAGTTCCAGAGAGTTGTATGACTTCGCCTTTTGGATGTCATCAATGCTGAGGCTTGAAGGTCACTTCATTGATCGAGCTGTTGTTTGAGAAGTTCCACGAGTGCTTCCAATCCGGGAAGCGTGATCGTGTGCGAACCGTTGAATTCGAGGAAGTTCACGTTCGCGCCGGCCTCCGTCAGTAGATCGCGCAAGGCGATCGCCGCCGCGAACGGTAGGATCGCGTCTTGCCGTCCGTGAGTTTGCACGATTGGGATGTCCTTCAGTCGCGCCGCGTTTTTTCGCCACTGCGCTTCGCTGACCAGCGTGCTCGACCACAGACACAATCCGCCGGGCGGCTCGGCCCCATTGAGCGCCGCCTCAACGGCGAGCATCGAACCTTGCGAGAAACCTCCCAGCACGAATCGGCTGCTCGGCAAGCCGGTCTTCTGCCGCACCTCATCGAGCAATCCGAGCAGCAGGTCGCGAGCTTCGTCGATCCCTTCCGGGCGACGGTCGCGCAGAATGCGAAGGTTGCCGTGCTCGATCGCGCCGATCAGTTCGTTCATGTCGATGTGCCACCACGCTCGGCCGCCGGGCATTCCGAATTCATCGAGGCTCAGCGGCGCGGCGGGGAAGATCACTTCGACCGAATCCGCCAATGCCGGGCACAGATCGAACAGCTCATCAGCGATCGGGACTAGGTCGTGCCCCGGTGCTCCGAAACCGTGACAGAGCACGACCACCAATTTCGGCGGCGTTCCCTCGGGAAGTCGGCTGATGATGCGGCAGGTCAAGCCGCCCAGAGTCTCGCGTCGCAGGGCCATTGGGAAATCCTTTCGTGGGTCGCCGGATTGTGAGGACCAGCGGCGTCCCTTGCGAGCATCGGACGTCGCCAGTCGAATGCACTGGTGGCCGTCGCCGCAGCGTAGACCGGTCACTCCGTGACCGGAATTTTCGAGTCACGGAGTGACTCGTCTACTTTTCACGGCAAGTTCACATCGCGTCCGCCACGAAATTAGGAGTCGCTCATGGAACGTCTCGTCAGTGCATTCGGTCTGTTCGTGATGATCGGACTGGCGTGGTCGATGAGTTCGCATCGCTGGCGAGTCAATTGGCGGCTGGTGGCAATGGGGCTGCTGCTGCAATTCGCGTTCGCTTGGCTGACGCTCAAGACCGAACCGGGCCGGATGACGTTCGATGCGCTCGGCATGTTGTTTTCCAAAGTGTTGGACTTCGTCGATGAAGGTTCGCTGTTCGTTTTCGGAAAGAACTTCCGCGACATTTTTTTTGCGTTCAAGGTGCTGCCGACGATCATCTTTTTCTCATCACTGATGTCGGTGCTGTACTACCTGGGGGTGATGCAGCGGATTGTGCAGGCGATGGCGTGGATCATGCAGCGGACGATGCGCACGTCGGGAGCCGAAAGCTTGTCGGCGGCGGCGAACATCTTCGTTGGGCAGACGGAGGCTCCGCTGGTGATCCGGCCGTATGTCGCGCGAATGACAAACTCCGAATTGATGGCGATCATGGTCGGCGGCTTCGCGACGATTGCCGGAGGCGTCCTCGCCGCGTATGTCGGCATGGGAATCGACGCCGGTCATTTGATGACCGCCTCGGTGATTTCGGCTCCGGCGGGACTGTTGATTGCAAAAGTGATGCAGCCGGAAGTCGATCAACCGGAAACGCTCGGTCATGCGGAGACCAAACTGCCGCAGACGAGCACCAACGTCATCGAAGCGGCGGCAGACGGTGCGGCCGAGGGACTCAAGCTGGCGCTCAATGTCGCGGCGATGTTGATCGCGTTCCTTGGCTTGATCGCGATGCTCGATTGGATGCTGGGTTCGCTGGGCAGTTTCTATTTCGGACAAACCTGGTCGTTCTCGATGCTGTTGGGCTATTTGTTTTCGCCGCTGGCTTGGCTGCTCGGAGTGCCCCGCGAGGACTGCATGCGCGTCGGCGAATTGCTTGGCTTGCGGATGGCGACCAACGAATTCGTCGCGTATCAAAAACTTTCGGAATGGATCAGCGATCCGACGCAGGCCGTCAAACTGACCGAACGATCGCGCACTTTGTTGACGTATGCCTTGTGCGGCTTCGCGAATTTTGGCTCGATCGGCATTCAGCTTGGCGGCATCGGCGCGATGGCTCCGGAACGTCGCGGCGACTTGGCTCGGCTGGGCCTGCGAGCGATGCTCGGTGGGACTCTGGCTTGTTTCATGACGGCGTGCGTTGCGGGAGTTCTGCTGTGATCGTGTTGGAGAATCATCCCGACGGCATCATCGTGCCGGTGAAGGCGCAGCCCGGTGCGCGTCGCAATGGACTGGCGGGCGAGCACGCGGGAGCGTTGAAGGTGTATGTGACGCAGGCTCCCGAAGATGGCAAGGCGACCGAGGCGGTGCTCGAATTGTTGGCCGATGTCCTGCAAGTGAAACGCTCGCAGGTCATGCTGTTGTCGGGCGCGACTTCGCGGCAGAAAAGATTCTTGGTGACGGGGTTGTCGTTGCCTGAGATCGCGAAACGATTGCAGTCGGAATTGGAGAAGTCATGAATTCGTCGGACGACTCAGCAGGCTCGCCGTTCGAGTACGAAGCTCGCGACGAGAAGGAGACCGACGCACTCGGTGCAAAGCTGGCCGAGGCGGCGGAGCCGGGACTGGTCGTCGGCTTGATCGGCCCGCTCGGTGCCGGCAAGACGCGGCTCGTCCGCGCGACGGCCACGGCACTCGGAGCCGATCCCAGCAGCGTCAGCAGTCCGACCTTCGTGTTGATCCAGGAATACGACGGCCGGATTCCGGTCTTCCATTTCGACACGTACCGCCTGCGCGACGTGCGAGCGTTCGCCGATCTGGGTGCCGAGGAATACTTCAGCGGCGATGGCATCTGCTTCGTCGAATGGGCCGATCGCGTCGCCTCCGAGTTGCCTCGCGATCTGCTGCGGATCGAGGTCGAAGTGCTCTCGCCGACCGCTCGGCGATTCCGATTCACCGCGAGCGGCCCGGTGTCGCAGCGCGTGCTGATGCGGCTGAAGCGAGAATGTAGACCGGTCACTCCGTGACCGGAATGTTCGAGTCACGGAGTGACTCGCCTACTATTTCTTTGCGGACCTCATTTGGATGGACTGTCGAAATCCCACTCTACAGATGCTTCGCCAACATCTCTCGGATCGACGCAGCATTCACCGGCTGGATAATTCCCCGTTCGGTGATGATCGCCGTGATGAGTTCCGCTGGCGTGACATCGAACGCCGGGTTGTAAACGTCAACTCCATCGGGAACCGTCTGACGCCCGAAGCCGTGTGTGATCTCGGCGGACGATCGTTCTTCGATCGGGATGTTCTCGCCGCTGCTCAGCGACAGATCGAACGTGCTGGACGGAGCCGCGACGTAGAACGGCAGGCCGTGAGTCTTCGCGAGACATGCCACCGAATAGGTGCCGATCTTGTTGGCCGTGTCGCCGTTCGCCGCGATGCGATCCGCTCCGACAATCACGGCTTGAATTTTTCGTTGCCGCATCACGGTCGCGGCCATCGAGTCGCAGATCACCGTGACTGGCACGCCGCGCTGTGAAAGTTCCCAAGCGGTCAGCCGCGCCCCTTGCAGCAGCGGCCGAGTCTCGTCAGCGAAGACCCGAATGTTTTTGCCGGCGGCGACTGCCGCGTAAATCACGGCGAGCGCTGTGCCATCACCGGCCGTCGCCAACGCACCGGCATTGCAATGCGTCAGCACCGCATCGCCGTCGTTGAGCAACTCCGCGCCGTGCCGGCCGATCGCGGCGCACATCGTGCGATCTTCCGCTTCGATCGTGCGAGCTTCCGCCAGCAGAGCCTTCAGCACGTCAGCGGGTGACGCTGCGGCTAATCGCTCGGCGAGCTTCCGTTGTCGATCCAGCGCCCAGAACAAATTCACTGCGGTTGGACGGCTCGCCGCGAGTTGCTGAATGACCGTGTTCAATCTCGCGTCGAACTGCGAGCGATCCAAGTTCGTGGCTTCTCGCAAACCGATCACAACTCCGTAGGACGCAGAGACTCCGATCGCCGGGGCACCGCGGACTCGCAACGCTCGGATCGCCTCGACGACTTGTTCGACGGAGCGGCACTCGATCGCCTTCGTCTCACACGGCAGCAATGTTTGATCGAGCAGGCGCAGTGAGCCGGTTTCGTCGCCGAGCCACTCGATGACCGGCGTGGTTGTTTGATCCAATGGTGCTGACTCCGGCAATG
>JAYVQJ010001210.1:0-13213 GCA_043777235.1 Planctomycetia bacterium | reverse complement strand
CGATGGCTCGGATGTCGTCGCCGGAAACGTGAACTCGGCCGTCGAGCAGAGCGTGTGACTTGGCGGCGACCAGCAGAGCCATGCACGCGCGGGTGCCGGCTCCCCAGGTGAGGTACTTCTTCACGAAGTCGGGAGCCTCGTCAGTCTTCGGCCGAGTGGCTCGGACCAACTGCACGGCGTACGCGGCGACCGAGCGGCCGACCAACACCTTCAGCACGACTTGCTGCATCTTGACGATCGCGGCTCGGTCGAGAATCGGTTGCAGCCGGGGCAACTCGCCCGACGTGGTCGTCTCGGCGACTTTCAGCTCGTCTTCGTAGGATGGGTAATCGACCAGGATGCGGAACATGAAGCGGTCGAGCTGCGCTTCGGGCAGCGGGTACGTCCCTTCTTGCTCGATCGGGTTCTGCGTGCCGAGCACCAGGAACGGGCGTTCGAGCGGAAAATCTTGGCCGGCGATCGTGACTTTGTATTCCTGCATCGCTTGCAGCAACGCGGCCTGAGTCTTCGGCGGCGTGCGGTTGATTTCGTCGCCCAGAAGGATGTTGCCGAAGATCGGTCCCTTCACGAATTTCATCCGGCGCTGGCCGGTCCCTTCCTCGGTCTCCAGGATTTCGGTGCCGGTGATATCCGAGGGCATGAGGTCCGGCGTGAACTGAATACGGCTAAACTTCAGCGACAGCAGATCGGCGACGGTCGAGACCATCAACGTCTTCGCGAGCCCCGGCACACCTTCCAGCAAGCAGTGTCCGCGTGAAAACAACGCGATCAAAAGCTGCTTCAGGACATCCCCTTGGCCGATGATGACCCGCTCCAATTCGCGAGTCATTTTGTGATACGCGGCGGTCAGCTCTTCGGCCGCACGCAGATCGGCGTCGTCCATTCGTTCGTTTCCAGCAGTCTTCGACATCGTTGTTCCTCGTGATGATTCTTGAGAAGCGAGTTAATCGGCAATCGTCGATGCGTAGGCTAGCCGTCCTCCTCGCAGAGTCAACGACCACCGCAGCAGTGAGCAGGGCAGGCTAGTTTGTCAAACGTAGGGTGCGGTCGAGTCATCGAGACCCACCACTTGTGTGAAATTTCGGGGGGTCTCGAGGACTCGACGCCACCCTACGTTCCCCGCAGTGCGGTACTTGTGACGCCACAAATAACGACAGGGGTCGATCGCGCGAACGTCGCGGCCTCGCTCCCGCAACCGATGCCACAATTGTTGCCACACTCAGACACGCGCCTCGCCTGGGCACAGTGGCAAACAGCATCGAGCGAAACAACAATCCCGCTGCTTGCGGCAGCGTCTGAGCAATTCTCGGCCGACGCGAGCCTGGGTGTGATTCGGCGTGACGTGCTCGATCCCGTTCGAGTCAGCGGCGAACAATGCGGATTGGCAAAGGTGCCGACGACGATGGAGCAGTTCGCACGTGAAGTGATGTCAGGCCGGAAGCACGGCCTCGTGGCGAGCTTGTTGCGCACGGGATTGTGGTCGGCTCAGTGGCCGTATCGAGTCGGAGTTGCCTGCAAAAATCTTGCGTTTGATTTTGAGCTCCGCGAGCCGTTTGACGTGGGCGTGCCGGTGATCAGCGTCGGCAACCTCACGACCGGCGGGACTGGTAAGACACCGGTCGTCGCGTTTCTCGCCAATTGGTTTCGCGATGCGGGTGCGAAGGTCGGGTTGCTGAGTCGCGGGTACAAATCGCTCGACGCATCGGCGAACGACGAGAAGCTCGTGCTCGATCAGCTTTGTCCTGGAGTGCCGCAGTGGCTGAACCCGGATCGGATCGACTCGGCCAAACGAGCGGTCATTGACGGTTGCACGTTGTTGATTCTGGATGACGCCTTCCAGCATCGGCGGATTCATCGAGACCTCGACATCGCACTGATCGACGCCACGAATCCGTGGGGCTACCGGCATTGTTTGCCTCGTGGTTTGCTCCGCGAGCCGATTGCCAACATCGAGCGTGCGAGTTTGGTGTTTGTCACGCGCACGGATCAGGTGTCGGCGGAAGAGCTCACCGCGATCCGCACGGTGTTGGTGCGGCATAATCAGATCGGCACAGTGGTCGAGGTTTCGTTTCGGCCCAGCCAACTCATCAACGCGGCTGGCCAGACGAAGTCGCTGTCCGATCTTGCCGGTCAGCGAGTCTTCGGCTTCTGCGGCATCGGCAATCCAGAGTCCTTTGAGCGGACGCTCCAGCAGATCGGCTCGGAAGTTGTCGGCTTCGAGTCGTTTCCCGACCACCACCATTTCACGGCTGACGATCGCGTCCGACTCGGCGGGCAGGCCATGTCCGCGAATGCAGACCTGCTGCTGACGACTCACAAAGACCTCGTGAAATTTCGCGACGTGGAACTCAACGGCCGCCCGCTGTGGGCCGTCCAGATCGGAACCGAGATCCTGCGCGGAGCTCCAATGCTCGAATCCCGGTTGTGGTCGATTCTGGAGCGAGTGCCGAAACCGTAGTCCGCAACAGTATGTTCATTGAAGTGGCGTGGAAGCTTGAGACTCCGGTTCCACTTCCCGCTTATCGAACCGGACTTGCGGGTCTCCCGCAGTTCCAAGCCGGCCCATTTGATGGTCTTCAACATCAAGGTCAGCAACATTGTCGCGGCGTCTCACAAGCGTGAAATAACAACTGCCGAGCCTTGGCTGGGCGTGATTAGCGTTCGGGAAATTCCGCGATTAGAGTGCCGTCCGCATCTCTGCCTGGGTTTCTGTGTGGCCGATTTCCTTGCGACGAGGAACAACAATGAGCAGCACCTTGGAATTGGCTCGCGAGCGAGTCGACGAGTTTTCGCAGCGTGTGGCGACTTTGCGTGAGTGTTTGCACCGCGTCATCGTCGGCCAGGAACAGACCATCGACTTACTGCTGACCTGCGCGCTGACCGGGTCGCACGCACTGTTGATGGGCGTGCCGGGGTTGGCCAAGACGTTGATGGTCAAGGCACTGGCCTCAGCGTTCGATTGGAAGTTCGCTCGCGTTCAATTCACGCCGGACCTGATGCCGTCGGACATCACGGGTTACGAGTTGCTTTCGCGAGAAGACTCGAACGGTGCGCCGGGAATGGTGTTTCGACGCGGGCCGGTGTTCGCGAACTTGGTGCTGGCGGATGAAATCAACCGTGCGGCTCCCAAGACGCAATCCGCGCTCTTGGAAGCGATGGCCGAACGGCATGTCACCGTCGGTGGGCAGACCTATCAGCTCGACGAGCCGTTCATTGTGGTCGCGACTCAGAACCCTATCGAGCAGGAAGGGACGTATCCGCTCCCCGAAGCGCAGCTCGACCGGTTCATGATGGAGATTCGGATCAAGTACCCGACTCCCGATCACGAGGAAGAGATCGTGATGAAAACGACGGGCGGCGCGCTGCCGCTGCCCACGGCAGTGTTCGACCGAAAAATATTTCTCGAACTGCGCGACCTTGTCTTGTCGGTGCCGGTGCCGAAGAACGTCGCGGCGTATGCCGTCCGGATTTGCGGAGCCAGCCGGCCGGAGGACGAACGCGTTCACTCGTTCGCGAAAAGTTACGTCTCGTGGGGAGCCGGTCCGCGCGGCTCGCAGAATCTTGTGCTAGCCGCGAAAGCGCACGCACTGCTGATGGGCCGCACGGCACCGACGTTTGACGACGTCAAGAAGGTCGCGCTGCCGGTGCTGCGTCATCGCATCCTGATCAACCATCGCGCGATTGGTGACGCAGTGACTAGCGACGCGGTGATTGAACGATTGCTGAAGGACACGACAACCTAGGGGAGAAGAAATAAGGATTGCAGAGTAAGGAGTGCAGAAGGAAGAAGGTGATTCAGCACAGTTCGCTCTGCCCTCCTTCTTCAATCTGCACTCCTTACTCTGCAATCCTTATTCGCCTGAACCTGCCCGACGAAACAAACGCCCCATGCTGACTCGCCCCACAAGCCGATTCCTTGATCTGCGAGCGCTCGCGACGTTGCAGCATTTGCGATTCACGACGCGGCGGCGGATCGACGGAGCGTACAGCGGGCGTCATCAATCGCGGCAACTGGGTGGCTCCGGCGAGTTCGTCGATTTTCGCGAGTACACACCCGGCGACGACCTGCGGCGGCTCGATTGGAAAGTGCTGGGGCGGACCGGCCGCTCGTACCTGCGGCTGTATCAGGAAGAAACGAATCTGACTTGCACAATGCTGCTCGACGCGAGCGGTTCGATGCGGTTTGGTGGGAAGACGCACGGCGTTGACGGTGTCGGATCGAAGCTGGAATACGCTCAATACTTCGCGACGGCGCTGACGCATGTTGTGACCAGCGGGCAGGACCAAGTCGGGCTGGCGGTCGCGGCCGAGAAGTTGCACAAGTACCTGCCGGCCGGCAGCACTCCGCAGCATGTGGCTCGCGTTCATGCCGAGATCGAGCGGCTGCGGACTTGGCCGGCGACGAACTTAGGCGCGTCGCTGCGCCAACTTTTTGAACGGCTCACGCGACGCGGCGTGCTGCTGGTCATCAGCGATTTTCTGTGCGACGAACTCGAAGACACATTCGCCGCCGTGCGGTTATTTCGAGCCCGGTATTGGGAAGTCGTCGCGCTGCACTTGGTGCATCCGTTCGAGGAATCGTTGCCGGCCGGCACGGCGTATCGCTTTGAAGGGCTCGAACAAGATGGCGAGGTCAATTGCTCGCCGGCTGAGATCAGCCGGGCCTACGAAGAACGGTTCGAGGCGCATTGCACGGCAGTCCGTTCAATGGCGTTGGCGACCGGCTGCGACTACCGCCGCGTCTCGACGGCGACGCACTACTTGCAAACGTTGAGTGGATTCTTAGTGGAACGCGCAGGGTGAGCTGGGATTTCGATCGTCATTTTTTTCGGAAATAAGGATTGCAGAGTAAGGATTGCAGAAGGCAAAAGGAGAGGCCACCGTCTTCGTTGCTTTTCTCCTTCTTCCTTCTGCACTCCTTACTCGGCAATCCTTACTTCTTCAAAACAAAACCAACATCGCGGACAAAGCCTTCCATGTCCTTCCTCCACTTCTGGGCGATCCCGGCTGGCCTGGCGGCACTGAGCGTGCCGTTCATTGTGCATTGGCTGACGAAGCCACGCCCGATGCGCATGCCGCTCTCGACGGTGCGGTTCGTCCTGGATGTGGTGCGACAACGTCGCTCGCGGAATCGCCTGCGCGATCTGTTGATTCTGTTGCTGCGTGCGGCGGCAATTGCACTGTTCGCGGCGGTGATCGCTCGGCCGCTGATCGGTAGCCGAGCACCAGCGGCGACCGGTGATCCGCAATCGCAGACGGTGAAGATTGTTTTGCTCGATGTGAGTCAGAGCATGGCCGCGGCATCGCAAGGGATTCAAACTTTTGAACGGGCTCGACCGATCGCCGCGAAGCAAGTCGGCTATCGTGCGAGCACTCAAGCGAATTTGATTCTGTCGGCCGCATCGCCGCAGCCAATTTTTGATCGGCCCTCGACGAATTTTTCGACGCTGGTTGATGAAGTCGCGAAAGCGAAGCCGCTGCCGCAGAGATTACAGGTGCAAGCGTCGCTCAACGCGGCGGCAGAGATGCTGGCTCAAGTCGGCGGCGACAAAGTCCGGCGCGAGTTGATCGTGATCAGTGACTTTCAACGATCGAACTGGGCGGCGGCCGACTTCTCGGTCTTTCCGACCGACACCGTGATTCAGTTGGAATCGGTCGCTCCGCCGGAGACTCCGGCGAACCTGGCGATCGTGCGTGTCGGCTCGCAAGGACGGGTCGAGCGCGGTCGGCCGTTTCGATTGGAAGTCGAAGTCGGCAATTACTCGCCGACGCCTCGGCCGGTGACGGCGGAGGTCGTCATCGGCGAGACGTTGATTCGAGTCAGCGGTCAATGCGCGGCGGGCAGTCGTTCGACGCTCGTTGCCGAGGCGACATTGCCGACCGAAGGTTGGCATGTCGGAGAGGCGCGATTGGCCGGCGTTGAAGATGGGCTGAGCGATGACAACTCGCGGCCGGTCGTGTTGCAAGTGCATCCGCAGCCGACGTATTTGCTGCTGACTCGGCAATCGGCCGACGCGCGGCCGTCGTCGAGTTACTTTCTGGAACGAGCGATCTCGCCGGTCGTTGCGAAGGACGGCCGCGCGGCGGAAAAGATCGTGCGCATTGATCCGTCGCGGGCAACTCGCGAAGTGATCACCGACGCTGAGCTGTTGTTGTTCGATCATCCCGGCAAGTTGTCGGAAGAGACTCTGCAACTGGTGGCGGCGTTGCTGCGACGCGGACGAGGCGTGCTGTACGTCGCGGCGGAATCGATCGACGCGACGAACTTGAAACTATTGGCTCAGACGGCGGGAACGAGTTTGCAGATGCCGGTCGAGTTCGCTCCGGCGCAAGCAGGGCAGGTCCGCAAGAATTTGTTTCTGGCGAACGTACGGCAGCGACAAATGCCGTTCACGGTCTTCGGCGAAGAGGCGTCAGCGATGTTTTCGCCGGTGCGGTTCAGCGGCGGGCTGACGAGTCGCCGTGTCGAAGGAACGCTGCTCGACGATGTGCTCGCGACGTACAACGATCAATCGGCCTGCTTGGTCGTGACGGCCTGCGGAGCGGGAACGTTGGCGGTGCTCAATGCGGAATTGAATTCATCGAACTTGCCGTCATCGCCGGCATTCGTGCCGATGATCGGCGAGTTGACTGGCCACTTGCTCGGCCGCGATCGCTCGCAAGAAGCGATCGCGAGCGGCGAGTCGCTCGCGGTTTACTTGCCGAGTGCGGCGAGCCCTGTCGCCGGCTTGCGGATCGTTCCGCCGGCAAATGCGAAGCTCGAATCCGGAACGCTCGGAGAACTGCACGAAGAGAATGTCGGCGTGATGTGGCAAGCGGCCGAGGCCGGACCTCCCGGTGTGTACGAAGTGAAGCGAGCGACTCAAACCGTGTTTGCGCTGGCGTCGGCGATCTCGGCCGACGAGGCGGACTTGGCGACGCTCGCGGCAGACGTGATGACCGACCGCCTCTCCGGCGGCCGTGACGTGAAATATCGTTCCGCCCTGCGCGACGAAGAACCGCGCGACGACCTGTGGTCCTGGCTGGCCGTTGCGTGTGTTGGTTGCGCGTTGGCGGAGGTGCTGGGGTTGAAGATGTTTAAGAGTTGATCGTGGTTGAACGCTGGTTGTAGAGCGAGAAAATAAGGATTGCAGAGTAAGGATTGCAGAAGGGAGAAGGAGGGACATGCTCTCCGTTTCTCTTCTCCCTCTTCAATCTGCATTCCTTACTCTGCAATCCTTACTTTTTCCTGAACGATACCAATGACCCTCACCGTCGAACCGCTGATCTCCCTCGCCCTCTGGCTAACGCTGGCCGTGGCTGCGATCGGGTTGTTGGGTTGGTACGCCTGGCACAAGCCGTGGGGGATTTCGCGAGTTCGTTGGACGGTGATCCTCGTCATGATGGCGACCAGCGTTGCGCTCTCGCTGGGAATCTTGCTGAACCCGACGTGGAACGAGCGCATTCCGCCGCCGGCGGGGAAGCCTCGATTGGCGATTCTTATCGATGATTCGGCGAGCATGTCTTCGGCGGATATGCCGGATGGGCGTTCGCGATATCAAGCAGCGGCGGAAATCGCGAAGGGATGCGCGGCGAAGCTCGCGGATCGGTTTGAAGTTCACGTTGCGACGTTCTCGAAGAACGTGTTGCCGACGAATGCGGAGGAGTTGGAGAAGAAGACTCCGGCAGGTCTGGTGACCGACATGGCGAATGCGATCTCGTCGAGCATCGAACCGAATCGTCCGGCGGGGCAAGCGGTGTTGCTGTTGAGCGACGGCAATCACAACGCGGGAGGAGGGACTCCGCAGGTGCTGGCGTCGGTGGCACTCGCGCGAGCGGTCGATGCGCCGATCTTCACGAAGACCTTCGGCAGCGATGCGGAGATTCATGATCTCGCGCTCCGTCTGCACTCGCCGCAGCAGTTAGCGTTCGTTGGTCAGACGGTGTCGGTCACCGCGCTGGTGCGACGGCGCGGTCGAGCACCCGAAGCAGTGACGGTCGTACTGGAACACGACGGCAAAGAGGTCGCTCGGCAGCCGGTGTTCGTCGCGGGAGATACGGAAGCCGAAGTGCGTTTCCAAGTGCAACAGGAGACGCGCGGGCTGTATCGGTATGAAGCGCGCGTCGAACCGTTCGAGGGAGAGGTCACACAGGTCAACAACTACGGGACGTTTCTGCTGCGCGTCGTCGATGAACCGATCCGCGTACTGTTGGTGGAAGGAAAGCCGTATTGGGACTCGAAGTTTTTGGCGCGCACGCTGGCGTCCGATTCGTCGATCGAGTTGGTCAGCGTGGTTCGCATGGCGGAGAATCGATACCTCGAACGAACGCTGAAACGAGTGCCGGCGAAATCGGAAATCGGCGAGCGGAGCGGCGTCAGCCCCTCGACCGAGACGGCACAACAGGCAGGACAAGCCGGGGGGCTGACGCCGCCCCGCTCGCCGAAGGTGCTCAAGGATCTGCCGGTCACGGAAGCGTGGCGCGTGTTGCACAACGGCGCGGAAGTGCTCGCGGATGCGAAGGCACTCGGCACGTTTCAAGTGCTCGTGCTGGGACGCGATTCGGAAACGTTTCTCAGCGAGCAAGCGCTCGACAATGTGCGGAACTGGGTGGCCAGCGACAGCGGTGCGCTCGTTTGTTATCGCGGGCAACCGATGGCTCAAGTGAACGAGCGGCTCGAACGCTTGTTGCCGGTGCAATGGAAGACGTCGCGTGAAACACGCTTTCGGATGACGCTGACGGATCGAGGCCGCGATCTGCGTTGGTTTGAATCGCAAAGTTCCGGCGCGTTGAGCGAGGCGTTGCCGCAATTGCCCGCGCTGGCGACATCGTCTGCGGCCGAGCAACCGAAGCCGCTGGCAACGGTGCTCGCAACGGTCGTGGGCAACGCGGGCGAGGAAGCACCGGTCATGACGTATCAACCGTATGGCGGCGGTCGCGTCGTTGTCGTCGAAGGTTCGGGGATGTGGCGCTGGGCGTTCTTGCCGCCGGCGTATGCTGATCATGACACGACGTATGGCACACTCTGGCAAAGTTTGATGCGCTGGCTTGTGTCCAGCGCGGGATTGCTGCCTGGTCAAGACATGGCGCTGCGCACCGATCAAGTCACGTTTGGCAGCAACGAAGTGGCCACGGCGACACTGCTGGTACGTCGCGAAGCCGCGCAGGGACAGATTCCGAACATCGAACTGACCGGCGACAGCATTGACGGTGTGCGCACAGTGACGCCGATCGCGGCGGGCGAAGGGCCGGGTGTCTTCAAACTCCGGTTCGGCGAACTGGCTGAGGGGCGCTATCAAGCTCGCATTGCCGGACAGCCGGCCGAGAAGTCCGGTTCGAGCACCGTGTTCGACGTGCGACGATTGCTGGAAGAGCAATTAGATCTGAAAGCTCGACCGGACTTGATGGCTCGCATCGCGGCCAGCACGGGAGGCATCGAACTCAAGGGAGACTCGGCCGGGGAGATCGCGGATACGTTCACGGCGCATTTGGAACGAGGCCGCCCCGAACGGATTCGTCGCACGACGGCTTGGGATCGTTGGTGGGTTTTGGTCGGGACGTTTTGCGTTTGGGCAACGGCTTGGAGCGTGCGTCGCAGCGCGGGATTGGTGTGAATGACAAGGAGAAGTAAGGATTGCAGAGTAAGGATTGCAGAAGGGGGAAGGTGGGAGAGAACACTTCTGCCTTCTCAAATCCTTACTCTGCAATCCTTATTTCCTCCGAAGCGACCGCACGGAAATTGAACAAGCCCCTTGGAAATCAACCGCATCGACGGTGACAATGCTGCCCGCAATCACTTCGAAAGGATGATCGAACATGTCTCCTTACTCGTTCGATGACACGTTTCAAGCGTTGAAGCACCGCGTGTTGGCGATTGGCGGCGCATCAGGAGCCACTTGGGGCTGCTGTGCTGCGATCGGCTTGTTGCTGGTGGGTGCGTGGCTTGATCTCGTTTGGGATTTATCCGAGGTCGCGCGTTTGCTGGCGGTGTTCGTGGCGGTCATCACAGGGCTCGCACTGCTGACGAGTTTCATCATGCGAGCCGTGCGTCGAGCACAAGCGCCCGTCTTGGCTCGACGACTGGATGAGACAGGCGAAACGGGAGGCGAGATTGTTTCGGGCTTTGAATTGCAATCGTCCAACAACTCCGCGACGACTGCGGATCTGACGCACGCGTTAGCTGAGATGGCCGTGATCAAAGCCGCGCGACGAGCTGATGAGATCCCGCGTGCATTGGCAATCCCATCCAAACCGGTGCGGCGTGCGGCGCTGAGTTTCGGCGCGATCGCGTTGTCGGTGATGGTGATCGCGTTGATCGCGCCGCCTTTGGCGGGAACCGAATGGCTGCGCTTTGCCGATCCGTTCGGCGATCACCCGCCGTTCTCGCAGACGGCCCTGCAAGTTGAGCCGGGTGATGCGAAAGTCCGTTACGGTGATGGGCTGGATGTGTTCGTCACAACGGCCGGTCCGCCGGTGGATGAATTGGAATTGGTTCTGCGAACCGTCAACGGCAAGAGTGTGCTGCGCGAGGAATCGTTACCGATGTTTCCCGATTCACCGGGCCGCTGGCGAGCATCGGTCGCGTCGATCACTTCGCCGGGTCAATACTTTGTGCGAGCTCGCTCGACGCGGAGCCATCGCTTCAAACTCGACGTGATCACCGTGCCGCAATTGGAAGAGGTGCGGTTTCGAGTGACTCCGCCGGCCTACACGCGCGATGCTCCGTATGAAGGCCCGCTGCCGCAAGGCGGTCTCTCGGCACTCGCTGGCGCGAAGGTTGAAGTCCGAGCACGCAGCAACCGGCCGCTGTCTCGCGGCGCTTTGGAAATCACTCCGAGCAGTGCGGATTCACCAGCCCGACGCGCAAGCGAGGGAACGAAAGAAGACAACCCCTCGCTCGCGCGTCGGGCTAGCGGCGAACATCACGAAACCGTGACGCTGGAACCAGTCAGCGCGGACGGTGACAGCCATGAGGTGATCGGTTCGTGGACGATCGCTGGGGCGGGGACGTTTCAGTTGAAGGTGACCGATGTCACAGGGCAGGACTCGCGCGATTCGTTCTCCGGCACGATCAACTTGCTCAAGGATCAAGTGCCGTTCGTGCGCTTGATGGAGCCGGCTCCGCAATCGCTGGCGACGCCGTCGATCACGCTGCCTGTGGTGCTTGCGGCCGAGGACGATTACGGCATCACGAAGCTGCAACTCTTCCGCAGCTTGAACGATTCGCGAGCGCTCCCGCTGTCGTTGCCGACGACGGACCCAGCGTCGCGACGGTATGAAGAACAGACGGCCCTGCCGCTCTCGGCGTACGGACTCAAACCGGGAGACGTCATCAAACTGTTCGCTCGCGTCGAAGATAATGACCCGGCCGGTGCGAAAGGGTCCGAGAGTCCGGTGGCCGTGATTCAAATCATCTCCGATGAGGAATTGCAGCAGATGGTGCGGACACGCGAAGGGGTCGATGTGCTGCTGTCGAAATATCAGCAGGCTCAACGACGGCTCGAAGCGTTGCAGGAAGAGATCGAGCAGTTGAAGAAGCAACTCGAAAAACGCGATGCTGACGGAGCACTCAGCGACGAAGAAAAGGAGTCGATTGAAAAACTGGCCGAGCGCATCGCCGAAGAAGCCGAAGCGGTCCGTGAATCGGCCAAACACACGCTGCCGTACGACATCGACAAGTCGTTGAACAAGGAATTGGAGAAGCTGGCCGATCAAATGCAGCAAGCCTCCGAAGAAGCCAAAGAAGCGGCGGCACCGTCACCCAACGGCAAGCCATCGGCCGGAAAGGCGGCTCGCAAACTGGACGAGATTCAGAAGAAGCTGGCCCAAGAACGCAAAGAGTTCAAAGAGGGGGTCAACGATCCGCTCGATCGGCTGGCGGAGATTTACCCGCTGCTGGAAGACCAGAGCCGGTTCGTCGATCTCTATTACCGGCAGCGCGACTTGGCGGAGCGGCTGGCCTCGCTAAAGGACAAAGAGAACTCGGATGACCCGTCGACGAAAGCTCGGATGCGAGAACTCGAAGACGAACAGCGGAAGAACCGTGAAGACTTGGAAGAGCTGCTCAACGACATCGAATCACACGCCTCACGCCTGCCGGATGACGATCCGAAATTGAAGGAACTGGCGGACTCGGCGCGCGAGTTTGTCGAAGCCGTGCGCGGCAGCGGTGCGAATCAAGCGATGTCCAATGCCGAATCGGGCTTGTCCGAATTCTCTGGCAAGCGCGGACACGGCGAAGCAAAGAATGCCGCCGACATCCTCGAAAAGTTCTTGTCACGCTGCCAAGGGATGGGCAAACAATGCGAAAATGCGTGCGACAGTTTGAAGTTCAAACCGGGCGAAGGTTGCCTGGGCGATTCGCTCAGCCAGATGCTGGCCGATGCCGGATTCAAACCGGGCGGCGGTAAGCCGGGACCGAACGGCGCGTTCGGAGCAGGGGGCGGGTTTAGTGCTCGACGCAGCGCGCTGAGTAACATCGGTCTGTATGGCAAGATGCCGACGCGCGGTAATCCCACTCAATCGAAGAGCGGCGGCGGGAAGCAATCCTTGTCCGTCGGCGGCAGCTATCGCACCGACGCGGATCGAGTCACGTCGAGCCGTCTCGATCCGCACGGATTGTTGAAAGCGTCAGGAACTGGCGAGACTGCCGTCCCCGCACGCTATCGCAATCGAGTCGAGCAGTACTTTCAACGGATTGCTGATGAGGCGGGGAAGAAATAAGGATTGCAGAGTAAGGAGTGCAGATTGAAGAAGGTCATAAGAGGTCGTTCCTGTCCGACTTCGCCGTTCTGCAATTCTTATTCTGCAATCCTTACTTGCAGCCCGTTTCGGTTCTCGAAGAAATCGGGAGTGCAGAAGGAAGAACGAAAGGGGGCTGTGGGATGGAGATGGCGGTTAAGAGTCACCACGCTTTCGCATTGGAGGATCGTCTGATCGACTTTGGAGTTCGGGTCATCACGGTTGTTGAATCCATGCCGGATTCACGAGCGGCCAATCACATCGCGTGGCAGTTGGTCCGCAGTGGAACTTCTCCGGCTCCGAACTATGCCGAGGCTCAGTCTGCCGAATCACGGAATGACTTCATTCACAAATTGAAAATCTGCCTGAAAGAACTTCGCGAGACCCGTGTTTGGCTGTTGATGATCCAACGCAAGAAATTGATTTCTTCCTCACAGCGACTCCAACCTCTCCTCACAGAATGCGAAGAACTCATCGCGATCTTCGTCGCCAG
>JAYVQJ010001209.1:0-3359 GCA_043777235.1 Planctomycetia bacterium | reverse complement strand
AGGGAATTGGAAAAGAAGAAGCGGACGGAAATGTCGGACAACAGTTTTGGTTCCACGGACAAAAGCGTGGACCAAGCCAGAGGTTAGAAAGCGTTACGCACCCCCGTTCCGTGACCTCACTCGATTCTTCTTGGCCTTGTTCGCTGTCCTGATCCGTGTTTCCTCCGTGGCTTTGAAAATTGCCTCCCCGGAACAACGGAAGAGCCTACTTCGTAGCCACGCTCGCCAGAGCGTGGGCACAACACATTTGCCTTCGAAATCCCGCGGTCTGGCGACCGTGGCTACCTAAAGTAAGTGCCATTGCATGCTAGCATCCGGCTCGAGAGTCGATCGACATTCCGAACCGGACGCTAGAACGGCCAGACCAACGGAGCCAACCCGACGGTCACAACCAAATACAGAAGGTCGAGCGGGATGCCCATCCGCAGGTAGTCGCTGAAGCGATAACCGCCGGGGCCCATGACCATCAGGTTGCATTGATAGCCGGTCGGCGTCGCGTAGCCGGCGGATGACGCGATCATGATCGAGATGATGAACGGCATCGGATTCGAGTTCATCTTATCCGCAGCGGCGATCGCGATCGGGAAGACCAGCACGGCGGCGGCGTTGTTCGTGATCAATTCGGTCAAAATCATTGTCGCCAGATAGACCGCCGCCAGCACCGCCAATCGACCGCCGCCAAAGGCTTGAGCCGCTCCCGTCAAACTGTCGGCCAACAACTGCGCGGCCCCGCTGGACTCCAATGCCTTCCCGATTCCGAACGACGCACCGATGCTGACCAGCACTTCGATCTCCAAGCTGTCGCGTGCCTCGCGCGCGGTGCAGCACTTCGTCAGGATCATCAAGCCGGCGGCGATCGTTGCGGCGGTCATGATGTCGAACCACTCGGCGAGATTCACGAGGATCATCACGGCCAGGATCAGGATCGCGATCCACGCCTTCTCGTGCCGAGGCGGCGTCGAATTCTGGACGCTGCTGACCAGGAAGAAGTCGCTGTGGTTGCGCATGCGGCTCTCGAACGACTGATGCGCTTCGAGCAGCAGCGTGTCACCCGACTTCAGGACGATGTCGCCGATCTTGGCGTTGATCCGCTCGCCGCTGCGAGCGACCGCCAGCACGGCCGCTTCGTACCGCCGACGGAATTGGCCGTCGCGAATCGTCTTGCCCACGATCGGGCAGCGATCCGAAACGACCGCCTCGATCAAGCACCTCTGAGTGCGCGGGTCGTTAAGCTTGAAGACCTGATTCGTCGCCGGTTGCAGGCCGCGAATTTTTTGCAAATCGACGACGGACTCGACGATGCCGACGAAGATCAACCGATCGTTCTCTTGCAGTCGCTCGTTCGGACTGACCGCCGGCAGGATGTCTTGGCCACGCTCAATTTCGATGAGGAACAGGCCGGGCAGATGCCGCAAGCCCGCGTCTTCGATCGTCTGACCGACCATCGGGCCGCCCGACTGCACGATCATCTCGACGGTGTATTGCCGAGGATCGTCACTCAAACTGAGCGCCGGCTTGCGATCCGGCAGCAGCCATTTGCTGGTGATGATCACGAACACGATGCCGATCACCGCCGCCGGAAGTCCGACCCAAGTGATGTCGAACATCTCCAACTGTCGGAAGTCTTTCAGCCGTCCGTCCGCCATCGCTTTGCCGATCAAACCATCGACCACGATGTTGGTGCTCGTGCCAATCAGCGAGCAGCAGCCGCCGAAGACCGAGGCGTAAACCAGCGGCAAATACAACTTCGAGGGACTGAGCTTGTACTTCTTGCAGATGTCATCGACGACCGGCATGAACATCGCCACGCACGGCGTGTTGTTCAGAAACGTGCTCAGCCCCATCACCGGAAACAACAGCCGAATTTGAGCCGCCATCGTGGACTTGGGCTGACCGATGATCGGGTTCGTGAGCATCGTCATCGCACCGGTTCGCACCAGTCCCGCAACGACGACGAACAGCACGGCGACCGTCAGCAGCGCCGAGTTTCCGAAGCCAGCGACCGCTTGTTCGACCGACGGCAGCAGCTTCCCCTTCGAGAAAGGACTGGCCGCCATGACCAGAGCCAAACAGCCCATCGTGATCATGTCGGCCGCGAAGTTCATCGCCAGGCCGTAGACCATGAGAGCAACAACAACGAGAGCAAACCAAAGTTCCCAAGGGTGTCCAAACAGCATCGGCAGACGACTTCTATCTGATGGAGCGAAAAGTTCTCCGCAGGTGCGGTCAAAGAGGCGGGAATGTAGTCGTTGCCATCCTTTTTTTGGAATGTCGTTGTGATCCGTGACCTCTCCCAAGTTGTGATTGGTCAACGCTCGCGTCACACACGGCGGTCGTGTCCTCATTGGCGCGGCATCGCCGACGCCGGGAAGCGGGTTTCGGCGAACCCCGCCCACACTCAATGAGGACACGCCTCACACGGCCATCGGTTCAGATGGTCTAGGAGATTTTGCCGCCGGACGACTAGATTCTCCGACGATGTCGTCCGCGTGTCACCGCGCGTGTTTACGAGCGAATCACTGTGGCGGGCGGCTCATTCGGTACGTTGATCTCGTCTGGATGAGGGTGTTGCATGTCATCGTGGATTCAGGATGTACGTCAGTGGAACAGCCGCGTCTTTCGCGGCGCGGCAAAATGGTGGAATCGGCTCTCCGGCCGCGAGGCACGTCGGCGATTGGATCAGCAAGCCGAGGTGCTGAATTGGGTGCTCGAAGCCTCGGCGGCCTCGTGCGATTGGTTGGACACCGAACGCCGGACTGACGGGCCGCTGATCTCGATCGTGATGCCCGTCTGGAATCGCGCCACGACGGTGCGAGCGGCAATCGACAGCGTGATCTCGCAAACGTATGGCCGCTGGGAATTGCTGATTGTTGATGATGGCAGCACCGATGGGACCGCAGCGATCCTGTCCGAGTTCGCGGCCGATGCGCGTGTGCGAATTCTCTCCGGTTCGCATCAGGGTGTTTGCAAAGCTCGGAACCGCGCGTTGCAGGAAGCTCGCGGTGACGTCCTCGCGTATTTGGATTCCGACAACACTTGGTTTCCGCACTACTTGGCCGCCGTGGCTCATGCTTTCTTGGGAAACTCCGAGACCGAGTCCGTGTTTGCGGCTCAAATTTTGGACGAATCCCTGTTAGGCCAATGGTCCTTGCGGTCCATCAAATTTGATCGCGAACAATTTCTGCAAAAAGGCGGGATCGACCTCAACGTCTTCGCTCACCGCCGTGAGCTGTTCGTGAAGTTCGGCGGCTTTGACGAGCGACTCACGCGGCTGGTCGATTGGGAACTCATCATTCGCTACACGTCGCTCCGCGATCCGGTGCGATTGCCGGTCCTGGGTGGACGCTATGCCGTCTGCC
>JAYVQJ010001208.1:0-3362 GCA_043777235.1 Planctomycetia bacterium | reverse complement strand
TCTTGTCGCGAGTCTCACGCTCTGCCGCATCGGTCGCCTCGGTCAGCCAGCGGTCGCGAGCACGCTGCAAATCGAGTTGGACGAACTTGCTGGCGTGTTTGTGCTCTGCCCACTTCCCTGGCCAGAGTCGTTTCGTTTTGGGCATCGCCTTGAGCCACGGCCGCAAGACGTCCGCCAAGTCAGGCGGCAACGGGATCACATCTCCCCGGCGAGCCTTCTCATTCATCGCGTCGATGCGAACTGTCGCCGCATCGTCGCCGAAGTCGAACGACGCAACCGTGAGTGACGCCAACTCGCTGGCCCTCAAGCCGGTCCCCAATGCCGTCGCGTAGAGCGTGAAGCGTTGAAAGCCGGTCAATCCGAAACATTCGGGAGCGGAGCGAACGGTGTCGAGTAACCAGCGGATTTCCTCTTCGGCGAGCTCGCGCCGTTCCAAGCGAACATCCAGCTTGACGTTGCCCCCTTGTAGGTGAGCCAGTGGGTTCTCCCCCATTCGTCGATCAGCGACCAACCAGCGGCAGAACTGTTTGACCGATTGAAGATGGAAGTTGACTGTCTGTTGTGACAAGCCGTCTCGCGTCAATTCGGCCAACGCTCTTTGCACTCGACTGGCCGAGAGGTCGTCGATACGCCGAAAACCACAGTCGTCAATGATTCGTCGCGTCCGACTGGTGGCCTGCCGACAATGCGTGGCCGTGTTCCCCTTGTGCTCCAGACTCTTCTCGAAATCCGCGAGATGCTCGCTCAGCGGTCGCTTGCGGTGAGCCTCAAACGGATCCGACACACCCGCTCGACACTGCAATGTCTTTCGCTTGAGCTCGTCCAGCATCAAGCCGGCCAACGTCTTGTCGGGACACAGTGCCACCCGATGCCAGACACCCAAATCGTCTTTGTACTTGCCGGACCACGTCTCGGATTTCTTCCGAGCTCGCGCACCGGTTTTCGGATCGACAGCCCAATAGGTTCGCTTGAAGAGCGACATGCCGCACAACCTTTCTGCAACGCCGCACATCGCGGGGCCGGGTTGCAGTCCGGCACACCGCGAGGCGGCAAAGGTGAGAAGAGAATACCAGACGCCGACGATCAGCGTCAGACGTTGTTGCATCCGTTCGCCAGTTCGATGCGATGGCATCACGCCGCCGCGTCATCGCTCGTTGACGGCATCGACATTGACGAAACCTCGCCGCTTGCGGAGTTCGTTGAGGTTGTGTCATTCGGCGAGACGGTTGTGTCAGAGTCCGTCGACGGATTGCTCGCCGACTCCGACAACACGAACACGGCAGACGGACGTCCGCCGCTCTTACCCGGTGGCGATTGCTCCCAGCGTCCCAAGCCGGCAGCGACCAGAGCGTTCAAGGTTTGCTCGGCGACATCCGCACCGGACTTGCTGAACTCGGCGCGGCATCGCATCAGGACGCGAGCGGTGATCCGGCCGCCGTGCTCTTGAGCCGCTTCGATGGTCAGGCGTCGCCGCCGGCTTTCTTCGGAGTCATCGTGGCCGCCGAGAGTCGCGTACACTCGCTTGGCCTCATTCGCGAACCACTTCACGAGCACGATGGCCGCTTCCATGCTCGCGTCATCGACCGCGCTGGGAGTCGCCGACGTGTCCAACTCGGCCGCCCAGCGAACCAATTGAATGAGCAACGCCAGCCGCGGGGCATAGGCTTCCAACTTAGACCACGCTGCCGACAGGTCATCGCCGAGCAGCGACTGCTCGCGGTTGTGAGCGTTGAAGAATCGGACGAACCGCGCTTTCGCATCCGGTGACAGCGGCAACGCGATGGGAACCGGGTTGCCGTGCTCATCCGCGCCGAAGTCGAGCGACAGCAGACGCTCGACAACGTGCCGATACGCCGCGTCCATCTCTTCCGACACGTCCGACTCGGTCCATTGTTTCGGTTGGCGCGGCGGCATCGCCACCAGCAGCCGAGCCATCAAGCCGTTGTCCCGCAACTCAGAGTTGGCCAGGACGCGAGCCATCACTTTCGGCTGAATGCCGCCCATGACCGAGATACAGGCTCGCGGAATGTGTCGGAAGTGGTGATTGGTTTTCCGGTCTACGGTGATCGGCCCCGCCCGATGGATCGACAGCCAGCGTTCGACGTCGGCCCCGCGTCCACTCCGATACTGATTGAAGCCGCCAAACCATCCGGCCAGTTCATCACAACAGAGCGTCAAACCTCGCGGTTGCTCTTCCAACAACGGAGCGAGCGTTTCCACAGTCACGTCATCGACCAAGTACCGCTTGGCAATCGGCTCGGCGGGCGAAAGCGGAATCGCATCGCCCCGTTGTCGGCCGCTCCGCTTCCACTCTTGAACTGCCGCGTCGTACTCGTGCTTGGCTTGATCGTATTGTTGCCTCGCCTGCCGATGCTCCGCGAACGCCGCCGATTGAATTGTGTCGAGCGGTTCTTTCGCGATGCTCCACGCTGGGGACTTCATCGTTCCCGATGCCGACACAATCACCGTCCACAGCAGACACGGCTCAGACCATTTTCGCTTGAGCTTCACAACGCGAGTGTTCCCCACAGCGCCGGCCAGGACGCCCAGCATTGGCAACGCGACGTAACATGGATCGCACCGCAGAGCATCCGACGCTTCGGTCACGATCCGATCCAACGGCCACGGCAACGCCTCGACCGGGAACCTGACAAAACCACTCGGCCCCGTTGACGAAACCTTGTCGCCGTCCGACTGACTCATGGTTTCGTGGATGTCGATGACCGACTCCGCCAGCGTTGCAAGCATCGGCCGCAGTTCATCCAAGCCGGCTTTCGAGTTCGCTCGCTCGGCCACGCTCATCGCTTGCTGAATCAGCCGGCGACGGATTGCATCCTCGCGAACCGACTGGCAGTAGTGTTCGACGTGTTCCGCATTCGGCAACGTTTCGAGAAGTTCAGTCAGCGCCTCAACGCCGCCGACTTCATCGAACTTGCCGAGCCGTTCCAACTCGTCCGCAAGCGTCACGGTATCCGCCGGCCTCCCTTGGGATCGCAGAGACAGCATTGCCTCGAAAATCGTCCGTCGGTCAGCATCGAAAAAATCATCCGGCTTGAGCATCTCCGTCACGATGTCCAAGCAAGCCGGCTTCATCATCACGGATCCGAGTACGGAACACTCCGCGCCCGCATTGTGTGGCGACGTTCCCCACGTCTTGTGAGCATGAATAGAATCCATCCGCTGAATCCTCGATTGAAGACGCCCGGCCGGTCTCGACCACCGATCGGGCGTCGGTGTTTGTGTGGTTGCTTCGCCCGCGATACCCGCGCGAGCATTCAAAGCCGCGACGCTCAAACGCCGTCGCCGTTGCCATCGAAAAGCATCCGTTGCGACTTCTGAGAGTCGTCATCCGACCGCCACAA
>JAYVQJ010001207.1:0-3366 GCA_043777235.1 Planctomycetia bacterium | reverse complement strand
CCGCTCATTCACCCGCTCATTCACCCGCTCACTCAACTCCTCCTCAATGAAGCACACGACCTCGAAACCCAGACTGCGGTCAACCTCGACCGCCCGCTCAAAATCCGTCCCAACACAATCGCTGAAAACGCGAGAAGAGATCGCTTATTTGAGGACTAGGAACGGGTGAGACCTTCGCGCCGTTCACCGAGTGGCTTCCGGAACTCCGCAAGCAATCGGAAGATCAACTCGCGAAGCTTCCTGGGACGGAATGGGCCGGGAAATTGACGGTCCACCGTACGACGCGCGTCGGTGCTCCGGTTGACGAGATCACCAAGTACGCGACCGAGAATCACATCGACCTGATCGTGCAAGGAACTCACGGTCGCCGAGGGATTAAGCACATGCTCTTGGGCAGCGTCGCGGAGAACATCGTTCGCTATGCACTCTGTCCGGTGCTCACCGTGCGACAACCGTGAGCAGCCTCGATCTGTGCCTGCTCCCTGGAAAGGCACTGTCCGCACCATTCAATCTCCTGCGCAAAAGGCGTGCCGAGCGAGATAGGTCTTAGACCGGGGATTTAGCGGCTTTTGCGGTACTTTCCACGATCATTCCAGTCGCGCAAAAGCCGTCGCCCGCCCGGCGCAAGGCCGCGATTGTGGCGGCGGCGCAAAGAGTGGCGTACGCCCCTTGATGACGATGGCAAAATCTCGTTCTTGACCCCCTTAAAAAAGCCGCCGTATTATCCCGAACGACGTGTCGGAGACCGTCACGACTGCGGCCAAAGATTTCGACGGGAACGAGGATCGTGAATTTCGCGAATCGTGCGTGTCGAAGACGGTTGCTCCAGAAGGAACTTGAGCCATGAAGAAGTTTGGAATTTGGTTGGTCATCCTGGTCATTCTGCTGGCCGGCGGAGGCATGATCTTGGCCTCGAAGCTGACAGTGGTCCGTTCGAGTTGGCAGAAGAAGACCGCCGACGGCAAAGCCAAAGTGCTCGAACTGCGGAAGAAAGCGGCCGAGGCTCAGAAGCTGGTCGATACCGCACGCAGCGATTTGCAGAAGACGGTCTTTGGTTGGGATCACGCCTGGATGACTCAAGTGACTCAGCGCGGCGGTCAGCCGGGAGCGATCAACGTGGGTCTGGGAACCACACAGGGATTGCAGCCGAATAAGGAGGTCTTTGTCTTTCAGCCATCTCCCGACGGAGCCGGAACAAGCTACGTGGGACCATTCAAGGTCAGCGTCGCTCAAGAAGCGAATGCCACACTGACTCCGAATTGGCGGTTGCAGCCGGATGAAGACAAGACGTGGCGATTCGGTCCGAACTGGCGGATTCGCACGAGCATTCCGCGACAGCACCGCACGCAATTCGCGGACTATGAGATGATAATGCTCAAGCACGATGAGTTGCTCGCCGCAGCGCAGGAGCACTTAGAGCTTCAGAAAAAGGCGAAGGCGAAGGCCGAAGAACACCTGGTGCTGCGGATGAAGGAACTCAATGGCGACACCGACCAAAAGAATCAGAGCCTCGACAAGTTCCTGTTGGAGGGTTATCACAAGGCCGTTGCTGATTTGGAAATCGCTCGTAATGCGGTCCAAGCTGCCGTCGACGAACTGCGTCGACAAATCAAACGGACTCACGATGAAATCGAGCGGCTGACTCAAGAGAACAGACAGTTGGCCGAGGAAGGTTCGGGCGACGCTCCCAAGGCGGCGGCCAATCCGAAGGCCATCGGTCCAAAGTAGACCGGTCACGCCGTGACCGGAAATCGAGTCACGGAGTGACTCGTCTACTTTTCACCCAGCCAGCGACGAATTCAGATGAATCGGTATTGAGCAGCGGCCTAATCGCGTTGGCTTGAAGAATCTCTCTCACGGTGCCGTCATGGGTTTCGAAGATCGCGACTACTATCGAGACCCCGACTGGCAGCCAGGGGGCGGTCAATCCTCCGTGCGTTGGTTGATTGTGCTCTGTGCCGTCGTGTTCCTCGGCCAAATGGTTGATGCTCGTGTCACCGAATGGCTGCAATTGACGACCGCTGACACGCTCGCGAAATGGCAAGTCTGGCGACTGCTGTCCTATGCCTTCTGTCACAACACCAAGGACGTGCTGCATCTGCTGTTCAACATGCTCTGCTTGTGGTTCTTCGGCCGCACCGTGCAAGAGCGATTGGGGAACCGTGAATTTGTCGCCTTCTATTTGTTGGCCGCCGTCGTCGCGGGACTGAGCTACCTGGGACTGCACGCAGGATTTTTGCATGACCACTCAACGGTCACCGGTGCATCCGGCGCGACGATGGCCATCATGGCGCTCTTCGCGATGTGGTATCCGCGTCAACAAGTGCTGGTGTTCGGGTTGATGCCGATCGAGATTCGCTGGTTGGTCGCCGCCTATGTTGTCTACGACACGCTTCCAGTGTGGGCGGCATTGCGAGGCGAACGAGTCACCGATGGCATCGCTCATGCCGCTCACTTGGGCGGGCTGTTGTTCGGCTTCGCGTATGCCATTTTTGAATGGCGACTCTCCAACTGGATCAGCATTCGCCGCGTTCCGGCGTGGTGGCGCGACCGCGAACGACGCCAGACCGTCAAACTGTACGCGCCGGAATCTGACTCGACCGATGGCCCCGCCGAAAAGGATCTCGACGCGAAGGTGGACGACATCCTCCGCAAGATTCACGAACACGGAGAGACAAGTCTCTCTGACCGCGAACGCCGAGTCCTCATGGAAGCCAGCCGACGAATTCGCGAACGAACGCGAACGCCGTGATTCTGCACGGCTGGCTAAGGGGGCGTGGAAGAATTACTCCGTGTTTTTAGCGGAGCGAGGTTTGATGGAGTAGTTCCATTGTGGGCAGGTGTCGTGTCGGTGGAGGTTGATGGCGTTGAACTGCGTTTTGGAGACTTTGATGTGAGTCCGGTAGGTCTTCGTGTTTTGAGCGGCGGTGACGGTCAAGCCGGTTTCGGTGGTGGTGCCGCGAATCAGCGAGAGTAGTTTAGCAACGCTGGTCAGCGGTTCGCCGGACCAGTTGATGGTGATCGGGCCGAAGACACGATGCTCGATCGCGTTCCATTTGGAGGCTCCGGTGGGGTAGTGGCAGACGGTGATTTCCAGACCGGTCTCGTCGGCCAATTTTTGGAGCGCGACTTTCCAGAGACGTGGACGGCAGCCGTTGCTTCCCCCGGCGTCGGCTTCGATCAGCAGACGCGGGCGCTGGGGGAAGGCGGTTCGTCCCGACGCTTGCCACCACGAGCGGATCGCGGCGACGGCGAACTCGCCGGTGTCGCCCGACGTGCCGACCGTGATCCGCGCGGCGTTGTGCGTCAAGTCGTACACGCCGTAGGGAACCGCTTTGCACACGGCCTCGTTGGGGAAGTCGTGAG
>JAYVQJ010001206.1:0-3369 GCA_043777235.1 Planctomycetia bacterium | reverse complement strand
GTCCACTCCGGAGCCGTTCTTCATCGCGATCCTCAAAAATGCCTCTTCGGGGCCGCCGGTCCATTGATAGATCGCGTTGATCGGGTAGCTCGACGGGATCAACCCGACGTAACCGACCGAGATCGCGACCGAGTCGGACGTTTCCTCGCGGATCACGTCGAGGGTCTTCCTGACGATCGCCTCGGTCCTCTCGACCCGCGTGCCGGTGGGGGCCTTGACACGCACCTGGAAGCGGCCCGAGTCAACTTTGGGAAAGATTTCGAGGCCGAGCGGCAAGTCGATCGGCCCGACGCTTTTCTCCGGGTCGAGAACCCTCCGGGCCTGCCCCGCCACGCCGAGAAGGATCGGCAAGGTCAACGCCAGGTACACCAACCGGACCGGCCAGCGGGCCGACACGAGCCGGCCGCTCATGCGGGAGTATCCGGCGCGTACGGTCTCGAACGCGGGCCGGGTCGCGTGGCCATTGCCGTCGTTCTTCCGAGCCTTGAGGAGCCACGCGGCCATGACCGGCACGAAGGTGCTCGACAGGAGGTACGACGCGATCATTGAAAAGCCGACGGCCAGCGACAGCGGGACGAACAATTCGCGAGCGGCTCCTTGCATGAAGAAGCTCGGCACGAAGACGGCCAGGATGCAGAGCATCGCCAGCAATCGCGGGATCGCGGTTTGAGCATTGCCGAGCCGCACGGCCCACGCGATCGAATGGGTGTGTCGCATTTGCGTGTGAATGTTCTCAATCTCGACCGTCGCTTCATCGACCAGAATGCCGACGGCGAGCGCGAGACCGCCAAGGGTCATCAGGTTGATCGTCTGGCCGCACAGCCACAGACCGACGATGGAGGCCGCGATCGCCAGCGGGATGTTGAGCACCACGACCAAAGCACTTCGCCAGTCGCGCAGGAAGATGAGCACCATCAGGCCAGTGAGGACTGCTCCGAGAATCCCTTCCGTCGCGAGGCTGTTGATCGCGCGCGTCACATACGGCGACTGGTCGAACTCGAACGAGACATTGATGTCCGATGGAACTTCGGCGCGAAACTTCGGCATCGCGGCTTTGATCTCGTCGATGACGCTCATCGTCGAAGCGTCGGCTCGCTTCGTCGCGAGGATGTAAACCGCTCGACGACCATTCACGAGCGAATAGCCGGTCGTGATATCGGTCGCGTCGTCGATCGAGCCAATGTCGCGGAGATAAATCGTACTCGCACTACCAATCGCGGACGCACCGCCGCTGCTGAGTCCGGTCTCTCGACCGAGACTCCCGCCGACTTTGATGGGGATGTTGCCCAGTTCGCGAATATCCTTGACCATCGCGTTCGTCGGCACCATGGGGTAACTGTCCCCGATTCGCAAGTTGCCCGACGGGCTGACCGCGTTGCCCGCCACGAGCGCGTTGACCACGTCATCCGGCGCGATGCCGTAAGCTCGCAACCGATCGGGATCGGCACGCACCACAATGCTGCGAGCACTCCCGCCAAACGGCGGCGGAGCACTCACTCCCGCCAACGACGAGAACATCGGCCGGATTTTCATGAGCGCTTGGTCCTGAATCTCGCCAATGGTGCGCGTCTCAGACGAGAAGACCAGATAGCCGACCGGCACGCTACCGGTATCGAACCGCATCACGAACGGCGGCACTGTCCCCGGCGGCATCATCGCACGAGACCGATTGACGTAGTTGATGGTCTCGGCCATCGCCTGAGCCATGTTCGTGCCGGGATGAAAGATCAGCTTCATCAACGCCGTCCCCTGGACGTTGCGACTCTCGACGTGATGAATGCCGTTGATGTAGAGAAAGTGGTACTCGTAGTAGTTGGTCAGCAGCCCTTCCATTTGAGCCGGGTCCATGCCGCCATATGGCTGGCAGACGTAAATCACAGGCAGGTTCAGTGACGGAAAAATATCGACCGGCATTCGAGTCAGCGGCAACTCGACGCCGACTTGCTTGAGCGCCGCGTCAAACGCCTTTGGCCGCACCGCTACAAACGCCGTCAGCAAGACGGCAATGATTGCCACCATCACGGTGATCGGCCGACGCATCGCAAATAGGATTGGATTCATAATGGCTCACCGTCGCGGACCTCGGGGCGCGAGCCGCAATTGAGATTAGCCCGGATGATTCATGGTCGGGGCGTTTCACGCAAGGTGCCGACGACGTTAGATTGATGAATCGAACTTCTCGATTCTTGTCCCACCGAGACTCCAATTCGCCCGAAGGTTTTCTCATGCCCCGCCTCGTGCTGCTCACCGCTACGGTTGTAGTTTGTTCGGCATTCTCGCTGATTCCCGCTGCCGATCCGCCGAAGGAGCAGGTCGATCCGGCTCATGCCAAGCAGCGGGCGGCGGGGCTGGAACTCTTCAAGAAAGAGGTCAAGCAAATCCTCGTCGGCCGTTGTGTGAAGTGTCACGGCGGTGAAAAGACAGAAGGGAAGTTTGATCTCACGTCGCGCGAAGGTTTGATCAAAGTGGGCGAGACCGGAGCGGTCATCGAGGTCGGCAAGTCGAAGACGAGCCTGCTGATGAAGCTCATCAAGCAGGAAGAAGAGCCGCACATGCCGGCTGACGGTGCGAAGCTGTCCGACCTGCACATCGCGGCGATCGCGAAGTGGATTGATCTGGGTGCGCCGTATGACAACTCGTTGAAAGAAGTCGTCAAAGATCCGAAGGCGTGGACTCGCCGTGAGGTGCCGCCGGAGGCTCGCGAGTTCTGGGCGTTTCAGCCGCTGAAAGTGGTCGCACCGCCGGCCGTCAGTGCGGACGCTGCGAAATGGGTTCGCAATCCGATCGACAACTTCATCGTCGCGAAGTTGGCCGAGAAAGGTTTGTCACCGAATCCCGCGGTCGATCGGGGCACACTGATTCGCCGAGCGTACTTCGATCTCATCGGCCTGCCGCCGGAGCCGGCCGAGATTGAATCGTTCATCAACGATCCCGATCCGAAAGCGTTCGAAAAGGTGCTCGACAAGCTGCTCGATTCGCCTCAGTACGGCGAGCGTTGGGGACGGCACTGGCTGGACGTCGCTCGCTTCGCCGAGAGTCACGGGTTCGAGCAAGACTACGATCGGCCGTTTGCGTATTGGTATCGCGACTTCGTCATCAAGGCACTCAACGCCGACATGCCGTTCGATCAGTTCGTGAAGTGGCAGCTCGCCGGTGACGAGTTCGAGCCGGGCAATCCGTTGGCGATGATGGCGACCGGGTTCCTCGGAGCAGGCGTGTTTCCGACGCAGATCACGGCGAACGAAGTCGAGCGGACTCGATACGACGCGCTCGATGACATGACCGCGACGACCGGAACGGCGTTCCTCGGCCTGACGGTTGGATGTGCTCGGTGTCACGATCACAAGTTCGATCCGATCCCGGCAGCGG
>JAYVQJ010001205.1:0-3371 GCA_043777235.1 Planctomycetia bacterium | reverse complement strand
TAGCGCGTTCCGGCTGATTCACTACCTATTGTGTGCGTCAGCCGCCAACCAACAGGAATGGCGGAGAGCCCAAATACGCAACTTCAATTCGCGTGTCTTTCAAACGTCGCACCAAGCGCCGCGAAGCGTTCCTGAATGTCGTCGAAGCCGTTCTTCAGCAGCAGAATGTCCGCACTGTGGCAGAGGAATCGACCACCGAGGCTCAGCACTTCCTGTGCGTGTTCAACGTTGAAGATCGGCATGCCCCAATTCTTGCCGTGCTTCTGAACGGCCGCCGAGACTTTTCGCATCGCGTCTTTGATCAACTCGTGATTCATCTGACCGGGGATGCCGCTCAGGATGCTGAAGTCACCGGGGCCGAAGAAGATGATGTCCACGCCGGGCACCGCCGTGATCTCATCAACCTGAGCCAGCGCGCTGGGGTCTTCGATTTGAATGACGATGAAAGTCTGCTCGTTGGCCGCCTTGAGGTAATCGACCAACGGCATCAGGCAGTACGGGTTGTCGGGATTGGCGGCGTCGATACCGCGCTGGCCCTGCGGAGCGAACTTCGACCAGCGGACCACCTCGCGAGCTTCCGCCGCGTTGTCACAGCGCGGGTACATGATGCCGGTCGCTCCGGCTTCGAGGATGCGGCCCATCCGCATGAACTCCCCCTTCGCGGGACGAACCATGACGTCCGATGTTCCAACGCGAGCCGCTCGCAGCAGCGTGTTTGCCGTCTCGACGCTGTGATGATGGTGTTCAAGGTCGAGCCAGATTCCATCGAAGCCCATCAAGCTGGCCATCTCGAAGATCGAAGGATCGGAGTAATGCAGCGTCGTGAGCAGGACCGGTTGATTCTGGCTGAGCTTGGCTTTGATTCGGCTGATGCGCATGGTGGTCTTTCAAAGTAGCCCTCTCGCTCCGCGAGAGGAAAGCCGAATGGCCTGACGACATGATTGTGTCGCTGGCATTTTGTGCCAAATCACGTCGGTCGTGCGGCCGGCAATCCTGTCGCGGAGCGACAGGGCTACGAGGGCGTTTCCATCACGACGGCGACACTCGCGCCGGCGCTCACAGTCGGAAACGTTTGCAACACAATGACGAGGCCAGTGTAGCGGGACTCAATTCGTTCAACACGCAGACCGAGCACATCACACACCGTCCCGATGAGATCGCCAACGTCAACACGTTGACCGAGCGTCACAGCCGGTTCGAAATATCCGTCGCATGGGGACGGGTGATTGATCTGCATGTGTCCCGCTCCTGGGCGGTGGTCCTCGACGACGAGCGGCGGCTTCGGAATGTCGAGCGTGCCATCGAGCATTCTCAACTCGATCAACACATTGCGGCAGCCTCGCACATAGGCTTCGACACCGGCGGGATCGCAACGTCCGCCACCGAGGTACTCGCAATAAATCGCCGGCACGTTTGCATCGCGAGCAACGGACAGTGACCGGCCATCTAAATTCGGATCGGTGCCCCAGACGACGTCCAGCCCAAAGACTTGTGCCATCCGCCGCTGCATCGCCAGCACTTTCGGAGCGGGATGTAGCGTGTAACCGCTGAGCGGCAGCACCATCAACCCCGTCCCGCCGGTGTGCAGGTCGATGTAAAAATCTGCCGAGCGAATCAATCGAGAGAGTGCGAACGCGACTTGTTCGGTGAGGCTGCCGTCTTCACGACCGGGACACGTTCGCGCCAAGTCCTTGCCATCCTCACCGGTGCGGCGTCCCAGTCGAAAAGCCGATTCGTTGACGACCGGCACCAGCGTCACCTTGCCACACAATGCTTCCGGATCAATCTCCGACATCAGCCGACGTGTTGCTGCCATCGGCTCGAACTCGTCACCGTGAACTCCGGCCGTGATCAGCAAGTGCGGCCCCGGATGCTGTCCGACAATCTCGCGAGTTTGCAGTTGCATGATGGAGGATGGGCACTCTTGCCCGTCTTTCGTTCAAGAACCAACGGACGGGCAAGAGTACCCATCCTACATCAACCGCGTCGCGCGGCGATGGGCCAGATGGCTTCGACCTTGTCGCCGCGTGTGGCATAAATGCGGTCGTAGAGATTCACGTTGGGATCGCAATGCGGAACGATGAACTCGATGCGATCGCCGATGCGCGGCAATTTCGCGCCCGGTTCGAGTGTCAGGATGCCGAACTCGTCGCCACCGCGGTTGTAGGTTAGTCCCGGCCAACCTTTCGCCTCTGGCTTCCAATTGGTCGTCGTGTCGAGCGCCTTCGTGCCGGCATCGACGGAGACTCGGTCGGGATGCGTCGCGTTCACAACAGTTGCAAGGACCGTCAGGCTGTGTTGAAAGTCAGAATAATTCTCGCCGCTCGTCTTGCCGCCGATGTGGCGATAGTCGATGTCCATGAAAACATACGAGCCGACTTGCAGTTCAGTCACACCGTCGATCGTGCTGTCGATGTTGTATGTCCCGGTGCTGCCGCCGGAGAGAATGCCGGCATCGAAGCCCGCTTTGTTGAGCATCGCTCGCGTCTCGACCGATTTCCCCATCGCCTCACGCGACGACTTCTCACGAGCCTCCCAGCCGATGACGTGCGACGCATGACCGGCATACGACTGCACTCCGCGAACATGCAGCCGTTTGTGCTTCGCGATGAACTGAGCGAGATCGACGCCCGGTTGACCTGGCAGGATGCCCGTCCGTCGGTCACCGATGTCGACATCGACGAGCACATCAACGTCGATGTTTGACGTCGCTGCCGCTTCGGCCAGCAACTCGACCTCGCGCGGATGTCCGACCGACAGCATCGTGGACTTCTCGCGTTGAACCAGTGCGATCATCCGTGCGATCTTTGCCAGCTCAACGATCGGCGACGTCAGCAACACGCCGGTGATCCCGGCCATGACGAGAGCTTCCGCTTCCGGCACTGTCGCCGCGCAGATGCCGAGTGCTCCCGCCGCCATCTGTCGCTTGGCAATGTCCGGGCACTTGTGCGTCTTTGCGTGCGGCCGGAATCCGCGACCCGACTTGCGGCAATGCTCGGCCATCGTCGTCACGTTGGACTCGAACATGTCGAGATCCACCAACAAAGCCGGCGTCGGAATGTTGGCCTTCGTCAGACCGTTTGGATCGAGCGAAGCAATCTGACTTTCGAGAGCACTCACGGACACCTCCAAGTTAGACAGCAGGCCGGTTCCCAAACTGGCCGCAAGAAATGTTCGGCGACTGACGGACATGACGGCCACTCCCGAAGAGATCGTCGAGTCATGCGACGCAGCGTATCGCGGGCCGATCATCCGGGATACGAATCTAGAGTGGTTCCATCAGCCGTGTAGCGGTTATCTGTAGCCGAAGTCGCCAGACTTCGGGGCGGAACTCTGGCGAGTCCCGCTACAGCAACTTGGAACCGCTCTAG
>JAYVQJ010001204.1:0-3375 GCA_043777235.1 Planctomycetia bacterium | reverse complement strand
TGGGCCGGCGCGGCGAAGCGCCGCTGGTCCCACCCTACGAGAAATCAGACAGTCGAACGACTGCCTCGATGAAACTGACGGCGGCGTGAGTTCCATTTTCATACTTTGGTACGGCATCGCGATGTTGATTGGCGTTCCGATCGACCCACATCATCGCACGCGAAAATGCTTCCGCTTCGTCAGCCGCTCGTTCCTCCGAAGACAGGCGGATGCTTTGTCGGTCATAGAGCCGCTCGCGTCCAATCGCGATCAGCGGGGTCTGCGTTGATCGAGCTTCCCACACGGTGTTGTAACCGCCAGCTCCGATGAGCAAGTCGATTCCGCGAATCGCCTCCAGCGTCGGCCAGAGCGCGACCGTGTGACAGTCCGATGATTCGGCTGGCGGAGTCAGTGAGATCAACCGGACGATTGCTCGGCGAAAGAGCGAGCGCGTCAGCCGTTGTGTGAGTTCCTGCATCGCGAGCGTCTCGGCCGAAAACCCCGCCGCGATGACTGCGATCACGGGCAACTCAGTCGAGTCCACTTGTAATCGTTGCCACGCGGTCGGTTGATCGAGCAGTTCGTCGAAGTCACGAATCAACCACGGAGCCGTTTGCCGCGTGCGATCGTGATCGGCCAGCGGGCCGAGTTCGCCTGGTGCGAGCAGCAGGTCGTATTGATCGACGAATCGCGCGAGGTCCGCATGCTCGACGTATCGCGGATTGAGATCGCGATGGACGAGCACTTTCTTCGCAGACAATTTCGGCAGGACATCCGGGAGTTCACCGGCCAGTCCACGCGGGAACGTATCGACGACCAAAACATCGCAGCGTTGATCTCGCAACGTTTGCTGGACGAAGTCGGTCACTTGGTCGCGATCAAACTCTGCGGGGATTTCACAGAAGGTTCCGCGTGGGCCGAGTTCTTCTCTGACCGGTAACCGCTGGGAGTATTCCGTGTTGGCGAGCAACATAACGTGATGCCCGCGAGCCACCGCCGCTCGTGCGAGTGCGAGCGAGCGGACTAGATGACCGAGGCCACCGCCCAGCGCGTAGAGGCACAAGTGCATGACGACGCTTTCCGGCTCCGCAGCCGCTTGGATCGTTAAGGCCCATCGGATTGTTGTGGCGGCAAAGAAGTGTGGCGCGACGCTGAGCGTCGTGGCACAAACTTTTGCGGCATTAGCCGCTTAGCTTTCACTCATGTCGTTCTCGAACTCGCCGCCGAGGTCTTCGTCTTTCTCGGTTTCAAAGCTGCCGCCGTCCGCTTCGGTAAAGTCCTTCGGATCGTTGGCGGGAGCGTCGGAGGACATCGCGGATGAGTCCGAGGACGAATCGTCGTGGGAGGACCATCGCCTCGACGACGAACCGTAGTGGTAGCCGTAGTAATACGACGAGCCGTAAAGGTACGGATCGTTGTGGTAGTAGTAATGGTCGTGAACGCCGGTCGTGGACCGGTTGTCCGCAATCGGTTGCCTTGACGGACCCAGCGGGCCTTTGACGTGTGCTCGCGCGCAGGTCGTACAGAACGTTCCGTCGGGAAGTTCATGAGCGTGATCCGCGCAAACCGGCTTGCCACACGTTTGGCAGGTGCCGGTTGGCATCTGGTAGCACTCGTGTTTGAACAAGAAACCTGACTTCTCGTTGCAGGTGCCGTCTTCCCAGGTTTGCATTGCGGTGACTCCCTCAAAACAAAAACAGTCAAACGTGATGTTTCGCAGGCCGTTGAATCCTGTAACCCGAAGCGTGAGCGAGGGGGGGCGATTGTGGGATTCTCGTTGGTCGGACCCTCGCTGACGCTTCGGGTTACTTGGGTCGAGCGTCGAGCGTCAGTTGAATCAGCAGTCCGAACCGCAGCGGCTCGGACGGAATTTTGTCGAGCGCCAAGCAGGCGAAGCCCAATTGGCTGGCGTGATCTTTGGTGGAATAAATCGTCGTATCTTTCGCGTCGCGTAATGACAGCTTCCCCTCTTTCAGTTTGACCTTCGCCAAGCTGTCACCGGCGGGGGATTCGATCTCGTAGCCGTAGTCGCGTTTCTTGATGCGATAAAGTCGCGTTTGCTGACCGTCTTCCACGGACCAATCGCCGCCGGTCTTGCCGGCGATCTTGAACAACACTTTGGTTCGATCGGCGTTTTCGATTTTGTAGTGATCCTCTTGCCGGACGATGTGGCCGAGGACTTTGTCGTTCGCGTCCTTGATCTTTAGCGTGTGATCTTTCGCGTTGTAGCGAGCGATCTCTTTGTCGTCCGGTCCGACCAGCTTCGCGCCGTCGGGTTCCGGTTTGATTTCAAACGATCGCTTGCCGTCCGCGTCTTTCAGATGAATCTGCTCGGCCAGTTTGTGCGGTGCGGCGGATTTCGGTTCATCGGCCTTGGTCGCCGTCGTCGGGAATAAATTGGCGATCAACATCACTGCTAGCGACAACAGCCAACAGCTTCGTCCGCGCGGATGTGGATCGAATCGGTAAGCGTCGTTTCGGGAATCACGCATGAGAGTCTCTTTCCAATCGGCCACCGAGTTGCCGCTCAGTTCCGTTTCGTTCGGGATTCATTGAGCGCCTGATACAAGCTGAGAAACATCATCGCGACCAGATGTGGGCCGCTCGCGTAGGTCGTATCGTCGGGTTGTGGCGGGAGCGGTTTGCCATGCCACTCGTCGGTGGTTTGAGCGGTCAGTTGCAGCCGATCTTTGTGGAGGCCCACCGATTTCCGATTGCTCCAGCTCGGCAATTGGACGGTGCTTTCCAGTTTGGCGGCGATCGCTTCCGGGGCGGCGTACTTTTTGGCGCTGGGCCTCAGCGACAACGTCACTTGCAAGGCGCTCTTCGTTTTCGACTTCGACTTCGTCTTGCCGCTGCTGCTGCGATACGACTTGCGGCGCGCCTGAAATTTTTCGAGTCCTTCCAAATGAAAGCTCGTTCCGTCCAAGAACTGGCCGCTCAGATCCAGCCAGGGATCGGCGTAGTATTTGACGCTCCAAGGTCCAATTTTCCCCTCGCCCGTTCGCTTGGAGTTGTGATCCGGCCTCTGCAAATCGAGCCGGACCGCAACGGTTTCCTTTTCGGAGGAATCTCGTTGCAACAGACGCAGGACTTCTTCCAACAGTTCGTACCGCCGGTTGGCCAAATCGGACTTGCTGTGCTTCCGATATTGCACAATGCAGAACACGAATCCGCAAAAACACAGTCCCAGCCAGATGACCGCCAAGACCGTATTCCGATCAAGCTGCTTGCTGATGGCCAAGCCGAAGAACGAGGCGATCCCGAACAGCACTGCGCCTGCAATCGCGAAGCCCCATTTCTTCTTGAGTCGCTCATGATGAGCATCGAACTGCGCGATGGTCTGCAAGTCGGCAGTCACTTCGGGGATCGTCGCCGTCCGCTCGTAGACGTAGT
>JAYVQJ010001203.1:0-3380 GCA_043777235.1 Planctomycetia bacterium | reverse complement strand
GGTTCGAGTTCGGTGGGATCGAATGCGAACGGTTTGTCTTCGAAGGCTTGTTCGTCGCCGGTGTCCGCGGCCTTCTGACGTTGCTCGGCTTCGAGCATTTGCAGCACGCGACTGTCGGGAGTCGCCGGCCGACAGCGACCCTTGGCCCATTCGCGAAGCTGAAAGATTTTTTCTTCCATCGTCACCGACAGCGGCACCGTTTCCTCACGAGCTTTCTCCAACGCGGCCTGTGTGATGCCGTCGGTGCTCCCGTAGGTCTCGACCATCGCGGCGAGAACGACCTGTTCCAACTCGGCACCGCTGTAGCCTTCACTCCTTTCGGCGAGTTTCGCGACGTCGAACGTCGCAGGGTCGAAGCGACGCTTACCGAGATGAATCTCCAAGATTTGTTTTCGTTCGTGATAGTTCGGCAGATCGACAAAGAACAATTCGTCGAAGCGTCCACGACGCAACATTTCCGGTGGCAGGCCAGTCACGCTGTTCGCCGTTGCCACAACAAACACCGGAGCCGGGTTCTCCTGCATCCAGGTCAGGAAGCGGCCCATGATGCGGACCATCGTCGAGTCCGACCCCGCTTCACCGTTTGCTCCCGCGAAGCCCTTTTCGATTTCGTCCAACCACAGCACGGCGGGAGCGATCATCTCCATCAAGCCGAGCACGTCGCGCATGTTTTTCTCGGACTGCCCTTTGTCGCCGCTGAGCAGCGTCGCGACGTCCAGCCGCACCAGAGGAAACGCCAGCATCCGCGCGATCGCTCGCGCCGTGAGGCTCTTGCCGCAACCTTGCACACCCAACAACAGCACTCCTTTCGGAGCCGGAATGCCTTTCTTCCTCGCCGTCTCACTGAACGCCAGCGACCGCTTCGCCACCCAATCCTTCAACGCATCCAGTCCGCCGATGTCTTTGACTCCTTCGGTCAGCTCTTGGAATTCGAGCATCTCCGAGCCTTGCACCATCACCTTCTTCTCACCGATGAGCTGCGCGAAGATTTCCTCATCGATTTCATTCCGACCAAGGAACGCCCGTTGGAAAGATTTTCTTGCTTGAGCTGCCGTCAGCCCCAACATTGTCCGCACGAGCCGCTCTTCCTGTTCTGACGTGACCTCCAGCGGAGCAGGGCGGTGCGCGTTGTCGGCCGCCAACACTCCCTTCAACTCCGTGTGCAATTCGTCCAAGCCTGGCAGAGGCAACTCGAACCTGAGCGCATCCTTGAGCAACTCGAGTGGGATCTCGGTCTCCGGCCCCATGAACAGCAACGTCTTGTTGTGCTCGATGAGCACCGGCACCAGGTCGCGCAATTGCCGCACGATCCGCGGATCAGAAAGATACGGATGAAAGTCCTTGAGCAAGAACAACTGCTCGCGCGGGAAGTCGGGCACATGCCGCAAGAACTCCGCCGCGTCGATCATCGCCGACGTATTGCCGTCCAGCGGCGGCTGTGCCCCGCGAGTCACTGTCCACGTCACCAACCCGCGATTCATCTCCGTCGCCAGCGCCGCCAACTCCGCCTCCCAACGTTCTTCCTCCCACGTCGAGAGAAACATCATCGAGAAGTGCGACAAGATGCGTGACTTGAGTTGAGCAAGTGTGTCAGCAGTGGCCATCAGATTCCTCGTCGACGCGATCGCGTCCGACTGCAATTCAAGCGCGAGCGGGCACCGTGCGGGCGATGCCGTCCAAGGGGCTTCGCACCCCCATTCCAGGACGGCTCATGACGTGCGTGTAAATCATGGTCGTGGCCACGTCGCTGTGGCCGAGCAACTCTTGAACGGTGCGGATGTCGTAGTTCGACTCCAACAGATGCGTCGCGAAGCTGTGCCGCAGCGCGTGACAATTGGCCGGCTTGCCGACTTGCGATTGACGCACCGCGTTGGTCATCGCCCGCTGGATGGTCGATTCGTGAAGGTGATGACGCCGAATCACGCCGCTGCGAGGGTCTTTGGAGAGGCCGGGCGCGGGAAAGCAGTATTGCCAACACCACTCTCGTTCCGCGTGCGGATACTTTACCGCGAGAGCATACGGCAGTTGCACGTTGCCTCCACCGACACTCAGATCTTGCTGATGCAGTCGCCAGACACTCCGCAAATGCTCACGCAACGGCTCGTGGATCGAAAGCGGCAAAACGGTGACGCGATCCTTTTCCCCTTTGCCGTCCCGGACGATGACGCGCCCGTTTTCAAAATCCACATCCTTGAATCGCAACCGCAACGCCTCAGTGAGTCGTAGCCCAGAACCGTATAACAGTTGTGCGATCAAAGCCGGCACACCATTCAAATGCGACAAGACTTTTTGCACTTCGGCCACGGTCAAAACGCAAGGCAGCCGCCGAGAGGACTTGGCGATCGTCCAGTCGCCGAGGCTGCCCAGCGGACGGCCCAACACCTGGCCGAACACAAACACCAGCGCATTCAACGCCTGCTTCTGAGTGGCCGCCGAGACCTTCCGCTCCACCGCCAAATGTTCGAGAAACGCCCGCACGTCGTCCGGCCCCAACGTAGGCGACGTCGCTCCGCGACTCGCATCTTCAACTTCCGGAGCTCCCAATCCTGCATTCCGAGTGCGAGCAAACTCTTCAAATCGCTCCCACCATTGCGTGTAAGCCTTTTCCGTCTTCAAGGCATAATGAGCCACTCGCAAGACGCGCCGAATTCGATCCACGACGACAACCGGCCGGCCCTCCGTGCCAGCGGTCGGATCAGCCACGGAAATTCCCACTCGCTCATTCAGACGGACGCCCCAAGCCTCGCGAAGTTGCGGGACGCCCAAGTCGGCACGCTGATAGCCGTGCTGCATCAGCAAACCAATCGCATCCAACGACTGTTTGACCTGCCAATCCGGTTGACCCCGCTTCAACAACTGTTCGAGATAGTCGCAAACATCGTTGACGAACACGCGATCGATTCGGTGTTCGTGGCCCCTCAAAAAGTTCTCCATCCGCACGCCAAGCCAATACGCATCTTTTGAGGACCGAGCCATCCCCGCCGCAATCTGTTTGGCCCGCTCAAGAGGCGAAACGTCGCCAGATGCCACGCTCGATTCCGATGGTCGATCCAATTGGTCATAGCTTGCCACTGTGTCATTCCTCCCCGCAAGAAGGTTCGAGTTAGCCGGCGCGCACGAAGATCAGCGTTAGCCGGCGCGCGGGCTAACACGGTATCGACCGCTCTTGAAATCGCAACGCCGTTGTTGACAATCCGACCGACACATGAGAAGTTGCGTCGCATCAAACAACAACCCGCAACAAGCATCTCACCAAGATAGCCTTCCTGCGGGTCAATTCACTGTTGGGCGGCTCGAACCCCAAACCGCAATGAACCACAACTCCAACGGATCGACCACCCGCAATGGCCGCTTGATTCCGTATTCCGCGACCGCTTGTC
>JAYVQJ010001202.1:0-3381 GCA_043777235.1 Planctomycetia bacterium | reverse complement strand
GGCCGAGTTTTTTTGTTGCGCGCGTCGATCTCAGCGCACGGCGATTCTTTCCCGGCACCAAGTGGCGATCATCGCATTGTCCGCCGATGTGTTTCTGATCGAGTTGGCCATTCCTGGATATTTGTGGCCTTTTGAATTGTTGCGCCGGACGGATGCTTGAGGAAACTCGCGACAGCGACGCGAGAAAGATTCCTGGCGGGAAGTCTCGGTTTCTGCGACATTCCGCGTTGGTGCCGAGCGGTGCTCGGCCAAAGGACTATGATCCCGCGCTGTTCTTGGAGGAATTGCACCTTGAAGACAGCGTGGCTCGCCAGGAGATTGATCGGTGGACTTACTCGGCGTTGAACTACTTGCCGCGATGGATTTTTCCGAACTGGGTGCGAAAGCCTTGAGCTGGCTCTGGGTTGCCATCGGTTTGGGATTGGTGATTTTCTTTCACGAGCTTGGCCACTTTGCCGTCGCGAAATGGTGCGGCGTCTTCGTCGAACGCTTCAGTCTCGGCTTTGGCCCGATTCTGTGGAGCTTCAAAAAAGGAGACACGGAATACGCGCTCTCGGCGATTCCGTTCGGCGGCTACGTGAAGATGCTCGGCCAGGACGACATGGACCCTAGCCAGCTTAGCAGTGAGGAAATCGCCGAAGACCCCAAGTCGTACTCGGCGAAACCGGTGTGGCAGCGGATGGCGATCATCTCGGCCGGCGTGATCATGAACATCATCACGGGTCTGCTGTTCTATGCGATCGCATTCAAGGGCGGAGTGGAAACGCCGCCGGCTCGTTCGGGGTCGATCGTGGTCGGCATGCCGGCCTGGAAGGCGGGACTGCAAACTGGGGACTTGGTGACGCGCATCAATGGCCGCGAGATCTCGAATTTCGAGGATCTCATGCGCGGCATCGCGTTGACGCGCGGCGACGTCGAGATCGAAGGGATTTGCAAAGACGGCGAGACGACCTTCAAGAAGACGCTGACCCCCGACAAATCCAACACGCGGCGAATGATCGGCATTTCTCCTGGCTCAGACGTGCGAATGGCGGCGTTGGGTTCCAAGGACGGGCCCAGCGCATTCGCGGGAACTCCTGCTGCCGACGCGAACGGTTTCAAAGCGAAGGACCGCATCGTCGAGGTCGCCGGCAAGCCAGTGAAAAACTTCGCCGAACTGCAAGACTTGTTGACCGAGCGACGCAGTGAAAAGTTGGACGTCGTCGTCGAGCGCGGTGAAGAAGACAAGAAAGAACGAGTCACGATCGCCGTCGAACCGAATCGCTTCCGTCGGCTCGGCCTGTCGATGGACATCGAAAAGATCAGCGCGATTGAAACCAATTCACCGGCCGATCAAGCACAGCCTCCGCTCAAGCCGGGGGACAAGATCGCCAAAGTCGATGGCAAAGAAGTTGGAAAAGAGCTCGACCCTGTCGACCTCCCCGATTATTTCCAAAGCCGTGCCGGGCAGACGGTGACGATCGAATACACGCGCGAAGTCGACGGCACCAAGAAATCGCTCTCGACGGAACTGACTCCACGCAACCGCAATGGTTGGACCGACCATTTTGATTCCAAGGGTACGTCGCTGTCTGTGCCGTCGATCGGAGTCGCGTATCACATCACTTCGCGAGTTCTGAAAGTCGAACCGGGTAGCCCCGCCGCAGGGAAAATCGCCGCCGATGAGACCATCACAGCCATCGAACTCTTCTTGCCGCCGGGTGCCAAGGATGACCTATTAGGTGCCGCGTTTGGTCCTCTGAAATTCGAGGCGACGGAAAAGCAGCCGCACATATGGGCTCAGGCATATTGGCTGATGCAGATGGTTCCGACACGGCATGTGCGATTGAAAGTCACCAGCAATGAGAAGACTCGTATCGAAGAATTGGAGCCAACTCGCGATCCCAACTCAGAACACTTCTATCCCGATCGAGGCTTCGTGTTCGGTTACGAATTGAAGATTCAACAGGCCGCGACTTTCGGCGATGCGTTCTCGATGGGGGCGGATCGTGCTCGCAACACGGGATTCGATATCTATCTGACGCTCCGCAGCGTGTTTCGCGGCGATCTGTCGTTCAAGAACATGGCCGGCCCGATCCGCATCGCGGAGGTTGCTCATACCTACGCCAGTCAGGGGATCAGCCCGCTGTTGTTGTTCCTGGGTTTGTTGAGCGTCAATTTGGCGGTGCTGAATTTCCTGCCGATCCCCGTCTTGGACGGTGGCCACATGGTCTTTCTCTGCTGGGAAGCGGTCACTCGCAAACGTCCCAGCGAGCGAGTGCTGGTCGGCGCGACTTATGTCGGCATGGCGTTCGTGCTGTCTTTGATGGTGCTGGTCATCTACAACGACGTCGCCTCGATTTGGAGCGGTGCCCCGCAGTAACAAGGTTCTGTTTGAACGATTCGGTTCGGTCAATTCCGTTCGGACACTTCAGTGCGGACGAAGATCATGTCTGGAAAACGAGACGGCGGACGCGAAGCAGTCTCCTGGTTGGCAACCGGGGCCGTCTTCTTTTTGGGTGTGCTGTTCTGCGGCTTCACGATCCTGGCATTCGCGAACGAACCGCGCAAGCCGATTCTGGTCATGTCCGGAGTGTTCGTCGGACTGGCCATCGTGTTGTTCTTACTGCGCGACAAGCCGAAGACTTCGATCGAAGAGGAAGAGGCCAAATGGTTCGGCATCTTCCGCAAGCCGAAAGCGATCACGCGCTACAAGCTGACTCGGCATCGCAAGCCAAAGATCGTGCAGTTCGGAACTAACGAACCACCCACCGCCGAGCAATTGCGCGAGATCAAAGAAGTCACCGACGGCATGAAGAACTGGGCACCGCCCGAAACCGACCCGCATCACGAAGCGAAACGGTAGGGCTCGCAGTTCACGCGGTGAAGAGAGACTCGCTGACCACCAATCGCCAGTCGCCCAGTTCAACGACATCCCCCGCAACCAACTTCCGTCGTCGTCGGGTTTCGGTCTCGCCATTCACTCGGACTTCACCGTTTTGAATCACGAACTTGGCGTGACCACCCGTTTCCACCAGGGAATTCAGCTTCAAAAACTGATCCAAACAGAGCTTGGTCGGTTCTGGAGTGACGTTGGAATTTTCCACGATTTCCGGTCATTTCTTGCGTGAAAACCCGCCGGCCCGCGATTGCCGTGAACGACAGCAATTGCCAATTCAGGAACGCGATATCTATCCGTTGGGTTTCCGCTTGGCTTTATTGGGCGAGGTTGAACACTCGGAGTATCTCACGAAACGGTTCGTTCTTCTTGGGCATCACGCTCTCCGTCGAACTGATCTCAGTTCGGGGTTGATTACACTCGCCGCATTGAACCTGTTGCAGGTTGTTCGCGATGGGACTTCATTTCAAACTCAATAATACGAAGTCCCAGAATTAGCCGCG
>JAYVQJ010001201.1:0-13348 GCA_043777235.1 Planctomycetia bacterium | reverse complement strand
GGCTGCAAGACATGGTTTTGGAGATGCCCGCTGGCATGTCGGATGAAACCGCCGCCGCGCACATTTATGTTCGACCGCACGAGCTCGACATCGAACGTCAGATCAATGGCCAGTCGGCGTTGCGGGCAAGCGTGTCGCGCATCAACCCGGCGGGAGCGATTGCAAAAATCGGACTGCTTGGCACGGACGGTGCTGATATTCAAGTCGATCTTCCGCTGGAGCGGTTTGAAACCCTGCGACTGAAAGTCGGCGAATCGGTGTATGTCTCTCCGAAGAAGATGCGCGTGTTTGCTCCCGAACCGGAGTACGCGATTTAGAAATGCGAGGCGTAGGATGGGCACTCTTGCCCGTCCCTCGGCATCGCGATGAACGCAGGACGGGCAAGAGTGCCCATCCTCCAGGGAACAAGTCATGGCCGACAATCTTCAAACACTCGACACCGAGCCGCCTGCCGAGCCACTCACGCCAGCAGCCTTGGAGCACATTCAAATCGCACTACAAGGACTTCGCTTTGGCCAAGTGCTGATCGTGGTCCACGAAGGAGTGGTCGTCCAAGTCGAACGCACCGAGCGAAAACGGATTTCACGCTCGGGTGAAACACATTGACGAGGCCGTTGAAGCAACATCGCCTCGAATCGAGTCGGCGTCGCTCGCTTTCGGTACGCTCGCTCGACAACCCAACCGTCAAAGAGATTGGTATCCCTCTCATTGGGCAGTGGCTTCCAAGATGCGATGCGTGGGCACGGGACGACCGGGGCGGAAGCATTGCAGCGTGTCGATTTGCGACTCGGCGGGAAGTGCCGCGCATGCGGCTTGGACAACATCGCGAACGAGCCGCTCAAGGTCCGCTGGATCAGTCGCGACGCGAGCATTGACGACCACGCTCGCTTGCGACACTCGGCAGTTCGATGGGAGCGACAGTTCTGGTTCGGTGAAGCTGCTGACGAGATTGGCGACGCCGTAAAAACCTTCCCACAGGCCGATCGTCTTCAAGTGCGCGGTCTCGGCACCGATGTCGGAGAATTCGGTACGCAGCCGGCGAATGATGTCGAGCAATAACTGGTCGAGTTCAAACGGCTGTGCGGCCGTCACTCGAACCTGGCTATTGAGCCAGCCGAGTTCGGCCTCGCCGTCCGCATAGATGTCGTAATCAACGTCCATCACGCGCTGACCGAAGTCACCTCGCTGTTCGAGGAAATCGCCGAGCGCGGTAAATCCTTCGCCGGTCTTGGCGGACATTCGGAGAATCGGTCGGCCAGGAAATTGTTCTTCCAATCGCTTCGCCAGATCGTTGACCGCGTCAGCCGACAACTCGTCGATGCGGTTGATGATGACGAAGTCCGCCTCTTCGATTTGCTTGCGGAAGATGTACTCCGCCTTGGGCGAAAAGCCACCGCCCGTTTCGTTTCGCAGGATCTTCGCACCGTGACTCGGCTTGATGATCACGCCATACGGAGCCACATCCAGCGGCTGCTCGTAAATCTGAACCAACGGCCGCACGACCGTCGCCACCAAGTCGGTGCAACTGCCAACCGGCTCCGCAATGATCACATCCGGCCGCTCATCTTTGCCGAGTTTCTCGACCGTCGAAGTCAACGCGTTGAAATTGCAACAGAAGCAGGAGCCGGCCACTTCGCCAACCTCGAAGCCTTGTGCCCGCAAGCTATTCGTATCGACCAAGTCGGTCGTTTGGTCATTGGTCACAATGCCGACGCTCAATCCCTGCGCCATGTAATGCCGCGCAAGCTTTGCGATCGTTGTGGTTTTTCCGGCTCCCAAGAATCCGCCAATCATTACGAAACGGGGGTTGCTCATCTCTCGTATCTCCTCAGCGAAGCTTGATCCAAAGGTGACGACCGCACCACATCCGAAGCCGTCAATGAAACGGACTCCTGGAACGGGTTGGCCACTGCGGGCGGATCATATTCTGAAGACCGTGCGAATGTCAGACAACGACACGGCGTCTGCACGGCTGCGGGGACTCCAAATAATTGGGGCGTCCGTTCAAATTGTTAGCCAGCGGTCGCGTGAGGCGACTTCCCACTGATCGACGAGTTGACCGTCCGCAATCACGAACATCGCTCGGTGCAACGCGCATGTCGGGCAGACGTGACGCGGAATGGCCATGAGTTCGTCGCCCGGTTGGAATTCGTTGGCGCGGGAAGTCTGCAACACGAGATGCTCTTCATTTTGCAGCACCTGTTTGGCATCGGGCAGATCAGGAAACATCACGCGCTGTCCAGCCGGCGGATCGGAGGCGACCGCTTTGTAACCGAGGTCCAGCGTGATGCGATCGGCGGTCGGGCGACTGACGACTCGCGTCAGCATCACAGCGGCGGGCGGGAAATTGAGATCGGGGAAGTGTTCGCTGTAACCGACGTCGTTGAGCACGCAAGTGCCGGGGCTGAGTTCAATCGTTGGGTCGTCGAGTTCGGCATAGATCGGGAACGACGCTGTTCCGCCGCAGACCATGCGCGGGACTGATTGGCCCGAGGCGACCAAACTGTCGCGGAAGCCTCGGACCTTGTCGAATTCCGCGAGCACGGCGACGCGGCGTTCGTCGCGAGAGAGTTGATGCTGATGACCGTCGTACACATGAAAGCCACCGGGCTTCAGGCCGCGCGTCGCGGCGATCTGTCGGTACAACTCAGTCGCTTGCGAGCCGACAGGAACTCCCGTGCGATGCTGGCCGACGTCGATGTCGAGCAGCACGTCAACGCGTCGATCGGCCGCGTCCAGCGCTTCGCCCAGCGACGCGATTCCGCGCGGATGATCGGCAGTGACGGACAGCGTCACGTCGGGAAACTGCTTCACGAACTCGACGGCCCGGCGCACGTTCGGGCCGACGAGGTTGTACGCCAAAAAAATGTCTTTGATGCCGACGCTGGCGAGCATCTCCGCCTCGGCGAACGTCGCGCACTTGTGCTTGACGATGCCGAGTTCCAATTCCATCCGCGCAATCTCGCGTGTCTTGTGCGTCTTGCAGTGCGGACGCAGTCGCTCCGGCCGTTTGGCGATCTCGATCATCCGCCGCAGGTTGTCGTCGAGCAGTTCGCGAAAGACGATTAACGCGGGTGTGATGATCTGGCTGGTGTCAGCGATGCGATAACGCGGGTCCATGAGATTCTCCGAAATAGCAAAGGAGTCTGATTGGGCAGTCATTGTCGCAGCCGCTTGCGAAACTCCGCCAGCGTACACGTGTTTGCAACGTCCTTTGCTTCGAGGCCCGCTCGGCGAGCTTGGAAGATGCCGTATTGCAGGACGTCGAAACCGGCCGTGCTGTGAGCATCGGTGCTGATCACAATCGGGATGCCTCGACTCTTCGCGGCGGCGGCATGAGTGTCGTCCAGATCGAGCCGGCTGGGATGCGCGTTGATCTCCAGCAGGACGCCATGATCGGCGGCGGCTTTGAGCACGTCGTCGAATGAAAGGTCGGCTCCGGGGCGCTGGCCGATCAGGCGACCGGTCGGATGACCGATGACATCGACGTACGGGTTGCGGATCGCGTTCAGCAGCCGCTTGTCGATCTGCTCGCGCGGCTGCTTGAGTCCGTAGTGCAGCACGGCGATGACCCAATCGGCTTCCGCCAGCACGTCGTCGGGCAGGTCCATCGTCGCATCTTCGAGAATGTCGCACTCGATCCCTTTGAGGATTTCGATGCCGCTGATTTGAGCGCGGACCTTTTCGATCTCGCGCCAATGTGCTCGCAGCCGATCGGCGTCGAGTCCATTGGCCATCGTGACTCGCTTCGAGTGATCGGTGATCGCGATGTATTGCAGCCCGCGAGCTTTCGCGGCTTCGGCCATTTCGCGGATCGAGTTCATGCCGTCGGTCGCGGTCGTGTGCATGTGCAAGTCGCCGCGAATGTCCGTCAGTTCGATCAGCTTCGGCAACGTGCCCGCTTCGGCGAGCTCGATCTCGCCGCGGTTCTCTCGGAGTTCTGGCGGAATCCACGGCAGGCCGACCGCTTTGTAGACGTCCTCCTCCGTGCGGCTCGCGACCAGTTCATCGCCGCGAAACAGTCCGTACTCGTTGAGCTTCAAGCCCCGTTCCTGAGCACGGCGGCGGATGACGATGTTGTGTTCCTTCGAGCCGGTGAAGTACTGCGACGCCGCTCCGAATGATTCATCGGGGACGACTCGCAGGTCGAGTTCCAATCCCGATCGCAATCGCACCCGCTGCTTCGTGTCACCGCGAGCGAGCACTTTCACGACCAAAGGATTCGCCGCCAGCCTGTCCATCGCGGCGTTGTGATCCGATGACGTGACGAGCACATCAAGATCGCCGACCGTCTCTTTGCGACGTCGACAACTCCCTGCGACCGTCGCTTGCGTGATGCTGTTGAGTTGTTGCAAGTCGGCGACGATCGCATCCGCCTCGGCCTTTGCATCGGACAGGAAAACACGCTGCCCCGCTTCGGCGGCGAGCGCGATCCCTTCGAGAATCATCTGCTCGGTCTTCTTTCCGAAGCCTTTCAGTTCCGCGATCCGACCTTGCTCAGCCGCTTGCTTGAGGGCATCGAGCGTTTCGAGACCGAGTTCCTTAAACAGCGCGGCGACTTTCTTTGGACCGAGTCCGGGAATGCGCAGCATCTGCACGACCCCGGCAGGGATCTTCGTTTTGAGTTCTTCCAATTGCGGCAACTGATTGGTGCGGACGATGACCACAATTTTGTCAGCGAGGTCTTTGCCAATGCCGTCGAGTTGCTGCAACTCGGCGGGATCACGCCTGACGATCGCGGCAACGTCGGCCGAAAGTGCTTCGATCGTGCGTGCGGCGTTGCGGTACGCTCGCACTCGAAACATGTTCGCGCCGTCCAGTTCGAGCAGGTCGGCGAGTTCCTCAAAGAGGCGAGCGACGTCCACGTTCTGCATGATGAATCTCCTCTTTCACTTACCGTCGTCGGTCGGGTTGCTCATCAAGTACGCGATAACGTCACGTAATTCTTCCGGAGTTTTGACGACCCCTTGTGGCATGGCGGAGATGTCGGTGAGTTTTCTGGCTTCGATGTCAGACTTGTTCAGCGAGACTCGCTTCGTGTCGGGCAACAACAGTTCGAGTTTCTCTCCTGTTTCGCTGACGACGAGACCAGTCATGACTTTGCCCTCTTTCGTTTCGATGGTCGAGGACTTGAAGACCGGCGAGATCACTTTGTTCGGAGCCAGCACCGATTCCACGAGGTACGCGACCGAAAACCGTTTGCCCGAGTCAGCCAAACTAGGACCGCCGCCGCCCGGCTGAGTCGCTGTTGCCGCATGACACTTCGCACAACCGAGCGACTCCGCAGCGAACAACTTCTTGCCGCGTGCCACGTCGCCGGACTTCACCGCTTCGGACCAATCGACCGCGAGAAACTTCGGATCGATGGGTTGCGATCCCGTGCCGGCGGACTTCAAACGATCGGCCAACGACAGGCCGTCCGGCTTTTCAGGAAGTGTGAACTTCACATCACCGAGATGTTTGAAGTGCAAGTACTGCCCGCCAAGTCCCGATCGCATTCGCACCCGAACAAGGATGTCGTTGCTCCCCGCCAGCAGATCGAGCGGCACGACATCATCGAGTTGTTGCAGCGGTCGGACGACGTCGTTCGTGAAGACCAGCTTGCCGTTGTGCCAAACTTTCACGCCGTCTTCGCTGCCGACGAGCAGTTGCATGCGCTGAGCGGTCGGCACATCAAAGCGGATCAGCGAATAGACCGACGAATTCGGTGACGGACCAAACAGCGTGTTGAAATTGTAGAGCGGCCGATCCGGACTGCTGGTCTTGGTCAGCTTCCATTCAAAGTCGCCCTGTCGCTCCGCGACAGGAGTGCCGTCGGGGTCAGCCGTCTTCGATTCGCCGGAAGACTTCTTGGCGGGAGGCTTTTTGAGTGAATCAACGTCGTTGGAGGTTCGGCTTTCCTGTCGCGGAGCGACAGGGCTACTTTTTCGGACGAGCGACTTGCCATCGAGCACATATTTCGCAGCCAGATCAATGGCCGCAGTCTCGATCGAATGCACCGTCTGAAAGCCATCAGCATCCGGCACGGGGCCAAGCATCCACACCTGCGGTTTGACATGCTCGAGCTTTCCGAGAAGGTCAAGCCGCTTGTTCTGCACGTCGGCCGTGACCGTGGCGATCTTCGGCTCGGTGCGCGGATCGTTGAGCAACGACAAGAAGTGCGCCGCCTGCAACCGCACCTTGTCATCGTCATCGCTCAGCCGTTCAACGAGCAGCGCAAAGAGTTGTTCTTGCTCGTCAGTGCGCTTGAGCGCCTTCCAGTGCTCGGCCACCGTGTAGTTGCCGACGCGGCCGAACTTGCGCAGGTCGATCGGCTCTTTCTCGTCGGCGAAGAGGATGATGTTCGCTTCCTCCTTCTGTTGCGGAGCCAGCGGCGCGTCATCCGGCAGCTTGGCATCCACCGCAGGAATCGTCAGCCGGAAGCCGACCGCAAGCACACCCAAGACGCGAGTCATACTATCTGTCTTGTGGCAGAGTTCAGCGATGTCCTTCACTGAGCCAAATTGACTCGTTGCTAAAGCGGACGATTGTCGGACCAGAGGATCAACGGCGTCATTTGTCGTGACGATTGCTGGACCTTTCACGCCGCGAAGTCGAATCAGCGCGCTTTCTAACGCTCGCTGAGAGCCTGCCAGCGCATCCGAACGCCCCAAATTCGCCTCAGTACGGTCGGACAGATCGGCCGCTCGAATGTCGCGGTCAGTGAGTCCAAGAAGTGCGAGTTTGTCCGGCTGACGCCACCAAACTTGGTTGTACATGGGAATCAAGTGCAACGCCGCGTCATCAAAATTCTTTCCGCTGTCGAGAAACCGCGCCAGTCTTTCTTGAGCTTCGACCAGAAGATCGCGTCGCACGATCTCCTGATGCGCGACGTTTCGCTGCCACCAGCCTTTGGATTCAAGCTCCTTCCACAGACGTTCGGCCTTCGCGGTCGTCACGTCGAATCCGTCGAACGGCATCGTGTCGGGATCGACCTTGCGCGTGATGACGGCCAAGTCGCTGCGATACGTCGGCGAGCCTTCGTTCTGAGCCATGTAGCAAATCGTGACGAAGACTCGGCCACCGCGACCGACACACACGCCGACCGGTCGAGCCTGATCGCTCCCTTCCAACAAGACGTGCTCTTTGGCCGTGAACGTGCTGCCCTTCGGTTCGAGTGGGTAGCGAGTAACCTGTCTCCGGCACCAGCGGGCGACGAGCAAATTGTTCTCGTACTTCTCCGGCAGATAGCCGTCGGCGTAATACGTTTGCAGGACCGGCACGAAGCGTCCCAGATTTTCGTTGAGGCTCGGCAGAATGTCGGCCCGGTCGGGCGATTTGCTCTGCAACCAACCGCGCGGCCAACTGAAGTACGAGCCTTCGGTCACATGCAGCAGCCGTCCGGGAACATAGGCCGACGGCAGCCCCTCGTGATCGTTGTCGTTGGTGAAAAGGTTCCAATTCTTGTCGAAGCACAGTCCGCATGGATTTCGTAACCCGCGCGAGAAAACTCGCAGACCGGTGCCATCTGGCCGAATGCGAAAGACTCCGCCGACGCCGTTGTACGGCATCGATGCCCAATCTTTGTCGCCGACGCGGATCGTCTTCTCGTAGCCCTGTCGCTCAATGTAGCCCTGTCGCTCCGCGACAGGAGAGCCGTCGGAGTCATTGACCGTCTTGTTCGGAAGAGGCTTCTTGGCAGAATCGGAGCTGTCTGGCGTTCGGCTTTCCTGTCGCGGAGCGACAGGGCTACTTTTGGCGACAGGGCTACTTTTGAAGAACATCGTCCAATGTCCCCAGTGATCCGGCCGGCTGAAGTCGCCGTAGTACCAAATCGGATCGCCCATCGAGACATAGAGGTCGCCCTCCGGTCCCCACGCGCAGGCGTGAAAACATTGATGGACGTGACCGTTCGGCACGCCCCACAGCAGCCGTTCGACCGTGACTCCCTCGCGCTTCAGCCGAGCACCGGGCAACCGATAGACAGCGCTGACTGTGACGACGTAGAGATCATCACCGCGAATCTCGATGTCGTTGACCCACGTGTGATCAGGGAACGCGAACAGCAACTGCCGAGGCTTGTATCGTCCAGCTTCATCGAGGTCGTAGACGAACAGCGTCTTGCGGCCTCCCACAAAAATCCGCCCGGCGGTGTCGAGCCGCACGGACAAAAACGAATCGTCTCCCGACGTATCAAGTCGCACGACCTTCAACTCAGGATCGTTGACGCGGTAGTCAAGCTCCTCGGCCGAAAGCGGAGCGGGAACGAAGTTCCACACCGTCAAGGCAGTCACGATCAATCCACGGAACAAGCAACGGCTCCAACAAGGCATGGTCAATCTCCTGATGATTCTTCGCACAGCAACAGCACTTCGCTCAGGCACCTTTTATCGCCGACTCTCGAAGATGGGCACGTCTCAACCAAGAGTACGGGCACGAGTGCTGTGCCGAAAAAAACGGTAGCGGCTCTTTATACCCCGCACGGTTCGGAATGAGAGGTTGTTGGCAAGCCGGGTCGGGTTCGCCCAATGGCACTTTCTTTAGGTACGAATCGCAAATCAGCCGGAACGCGCTAGCCGGGATTATTCATGGACTCCTGATGGAGGAAGCAGACTGCCGCGAAGTAACCCGACGCGTAAGCGAGAGCGAACTGTGACGACGCCCTCGCTTACGCTTCGGGTTACTAAATCACCATGAATAATCTCGGCTAGCGTCCGGTTCGGATTGGGACGGCGCTCTCGATCGTGCGACAGCGTTGATCTTCAGAGAAGAACAGGACGGCCGGGCCGATCAACGTTCCCGACAGCGACGATTCCGCAGGAAACCGACTGACGAATCCGACGAGGAACGTCGCGCCGAACGTCTGCGTTTGGAGTTCAGTGTCGAGACCTTGGTGTAACACGGCCGACTAATTCGTCGTCCTGCGAAAACTGTAGGGTGGCGTCGAGTCATCGAGACCCACCGGAATGTCACACAATTGGTGGGTCTCGATGACTCGACCGCACCCTACGTCTGACAAACTAGCCAGCCCTGCGGAGAGTAACGCCGCGTCTCCCGTCCGGAGTGACTCTCGCGAAAACACCGAGAAGCCCGCGCATTCTTGGCAGTGAACAAAAAGCGGGAGCGGATGGGAATCGAACCCACCTGGCGACTTTTCAGTCGCCACACTGGGTTTGAAGCCCAGGGCGGTCACCAGAGCCGCGTACACTCCCGGAAGATTCAGAGGCTATTGGCTGAGGCGATGGACCGCCAGCACGCGGATTTGTTTTCGTCATAGACCTCACGTCATCTCCGGAGAATTTGCGAGATCCTGATCAGTCGGTCGTCGTCCGTGTTGCTCGATTTGATCGTCCCGATGAATGCTCCAGCCGATCGGGTGAAGAGGTAGGTAAGTGTCTCGCAATGCCCTCTTTTGCCTCCAAATTCCAGTCCGCAAAACGGTATTACCATTCACGGTGCGGGCATGGAATTCGACTCCATGATCGTCTCTCAAAGTCGAAGGACTCAACAGTCGCAGGCTCCAACGACACTCAATCGCCACACAAATAAAAACAGCCTCGTTTCCCTGTGGAAAACGAGGCTGTTCGTGAGAGCGTCTCTCGAAGGAGCCGGTGGGAGTTGAGCCCACGCGTGACGGATTTGCAATCCGTGATGTGGATGCCGCAACGGTTTGTACGGCCGAGCGGTGTGAGCGATCCCGCGTTGGTGGGTGTGGTGGCTCGGTGGGATTCGTTGCCGGAGCATGTTCGGCAAGCGATCGTCACGTTGGTCAACGCGGCCGGTTCGGTCGAATAGCAGATGAGTGTGGCGGGATTGGTGGCGACGTGGCAGGTTCTGGCGGCGCGGCCTTTCGTCTCAGCCGGAGACGACCATCAAGCGAGCCTGACGGCGGGAGGCCGGCTTGGCTTTGATGACGATTTGGATGTCTTGGTCGAGCGCGTTGAGGAAACGGAACAGCCGGTCGGTCGAGAACTCTCGCAATCGCCCGCGCAAAATCTTGGACACCTTGGGTTGGTCGATTTGCAGAATGGACGCGACTTCGGATTGGGTCAGTCCCTTGGCTTTAATCACTTTGGCCAGTCGTTGAGCCAATCGCGACTTCAACAGGGTTTCCGGGGCTTGTGAGTCCCCCAAGTCGGCGAACACGTTGCCGCTGCTGGCTGCGATGGTTGTGTTTCGAGTCATGGTGTTTCTCCCGATGCACGTCGCCACTCCACATGGTGTTCGCGTGCGATTTTCATCGCGGCAATATGCCAGTTCTGGCAACATCCGGCAATCCGTGTTGGCGTTCAAATTGACCGGCGAAGCGGGAATGTATCGAGCGGACGCTGGGCCGTGTTGACTCGGCTAATACAATCGTGCCGAGCATCGGGGTGAAGATGGCCGCGAGCGCCGACGATGGACACATCGGCGAGCCGGTGGGCGTCAGCCCCGGGACTCATCCGCGTTGTGAATTGTCCGGGGGCAAACGCCGTCCGGCTCGCTGACTGGCGTTTGCGAACATCACCGGCGAGCCGCCTGGGCGACGAGTTTGGAAACCGCTTCGAGTTCCTCAACGCCGTGAGGGTGTCGAGGAACTCGGTGTCGTTATCGGGTGGCCCAGCTTGCTTCAAGCTGGGTGCCGAAGGCACAAGAAACTCAGAGTTGACCTTCAAACGAGAACGACGTCATTCCCTGATTCGATGTCTGTCCTGAGTTTCTTGTGCTGCGCACCCAGCTTGAAGCAAGCTGGGCTACCCCCGGCCATGAAATCGCTGGCGAGCCGGTGGGCGTCAGCGCCCGGACTCATCCGCGTTGTGAATGGTCCGGGGGCTAACGCCGCCCGGCTCGCCGAGTGGCGTTTGAGCCGAACATCACCGGCGAGCCGCCTGGGCAACGGGTTTGGAAACCGCTTCGAGCTCCTCAACGCCATGAGGGTGTCGAGGAACTCGTTGTCGTTTTCGGGTGGCCCGGCTTGAAGCTGGGCCACCCGCGACATTCGGCGGTCGCTCTGCGACCAAGCGACTCGCCACACAACGCGAAGTGACCATCTTCGGAACGAATTGGCCATCTTCGGCAACAGGCGCATGGACTTTGGTTTGCAGATTGTCGATCATGTACATGAACGGCGGACGGGCTGGGCCGTGTGTGTCGAGCCAATGTCGTCGCAGTCGGTTAGGAGTAACGGACCATGAACATCGGAGTGGCGGAGATTCGGAACAACTTCGCGGAATTGTTGAATCGCGTGGCCTACGCGGGTGAGCGCGTCGTCTTGGAACGTCGCGGCAAGGGAGTGGCGGCATTGGTGTCGATGGACGATTTGGAGTTGCTCGAAAAGTTGGAAGACGAAGTCGATATCAAGGCGGCGCGGGCCGCGCTCAAAGAAAAGGGCGAAGTGGCTTGGCAAGACGTGAAAGCAGAGCTCGGCCTGCGCGGCTTGGGCAAAGGGGGCGACGCGGTTCGGGGCAAGGCACGTCGCACGAGCAAAGCGAAGGCTTGAACCATGCCCTACGCCATCACGTTGAAACCGAGTGCCCGGCGCGAACTCACCAAGTTGCCGAAGCCAGATGGCGAACGCATCGCGCGTGCGATCGACGGACTGGCGCATCAACCACGCCCGCAAGGCTGCAAGAAACTAGCGAACGCGGACGACCTGTGGCGAATTCGCGCCGGGGACTACCGAGTCGTTTATCGGATCGAAGACGCTCGCTTGGTCGTGCTGGTGGTCAGGATCGGCCATCGACGCGACGTGTATCGAGCCTGGTGCGACACTCCGACATTCGGCTGACCATGCAGACCTACACCAGCTACCAAATTCGCGACGTGTCGAATGACTTGGACAAGCTCCCGCCAATCCCGTGGGCGTCGCCAATCGCGTTGGCTGCGACCGGAACAGAACCGTCCGCCATTCGTCCCGTGGTTGTACCTCAAAACGCATCGGTCACACTGATCGGCGAAACCGCGACCGACTGCAACGTCGGGAATTTGGTTGTACCAATGGTTGTACCCGCTTCACCGAAACTCATGGTTTCTCAACGTGAATCATGTTCACTCACGGGGCAAGCTCACGCTTCGGGTGTCAAAATGAAAAACCCTCAATTCCTGCGGGGAACTGAGGGCTTCTGCGAGTCCCTGATGGTTGATGAGCAAGAGCCACCGCTCGGATTCGAACCGAGGACCTACGCTTTACGAAAGCGTCGCTCTGCCAGCTGAGCTACGGCGGCGGCTGTCACGGAGGCCGCGACTTGGGGCGGGTTTATAGTCGGTGAATTTGGGGATGGGAAGCCGAACTCCGGACGCAAGGGTGAGTCGCTCGACAACGGGTTGAGGATGCACACAATGCTGCTCCGTCGTCGTTCGGCGAATGGCTTCCGCACACACCCAATCACGAGTTCCATGATGCGATCTGCTGTCACGATTTCGTTGGTCCGCGAGGCATCTGGTGGGCCGTTTGTGTTTTGGCATGACTTGGCGGCAAGCTGCGCCAAAGCGGCGGAGTTGGGCTTTGATGCCGTCGAAGTCTTTCCACGCTCGGCAGCCGAGTTGGATGTGAGCTTGCTGCGAAGTTGTCTCGAGCGGCATCAGCTCAAGTTGGCGGCGATGGGAACGGGAGCCGGTTGGGTCGTGAAGAAGTTACGGTTGACCGATCATGACCAATCGGTGCGGAGTGCGGCTCGAAGTTTCATCCGTGAGATCATCGACGTCGCCGGATCGTTCGGTGCGCCGGCAATCATCGGATCAATGCAGGGCCGAGCCGAAGGGGGACTCAGTCACGAGCAACATCTGGTTTGGCTGGCCGAGGCACTCGACGAACTCGCACCACGAGCGGCCGAGCACGGCACGACGCTGTTGATCGAACCGCTCAATCGGTACGAGACCAATTTGATCAACTCGGTGGCGAACGGCGTGAAACTGATCGGCTCGCTGAAAGCTACGAACGTCAAACTGCTCTGCGATCTGTTCCACATGAATCTCGAAGAGGTGGACCTCGCGCGAGCATTGAGTGACGTCGGCCCGCATGTCGGTCATGTGCATTTTGCGGACAGCAATCGCCGAGCGGTCGGCTTCGGTCACACGCCGATGTCGCCAGTGATCGCCGCGCTACGGCGTATCGGTTATGACGGCTATTTGTCAGCCGAAGTCTTGCCGCTACCAAACTCCGACGAGGCGGCTCGGCAAACGATCGCCAGCTTTCGAGCCTGCTTGTCGTCGCCCCACTGACTTGCCGTAGGGTGGGACCAGCGGCGCTTCGCCGCGCCGGCCCACCAGGTCGCTCCAGCGGGTATTCTGGTGGGCCGGCGCTCGAAGCGAGCTTGTCCCACCCGACATCGTTGCAAGTCAGACGAAGTCCCAGAATTAGCCGCGCGGGGGGGTGGGGGGGGTGGTTGGG
>JAYVQJ010001200.1:0-3396 GCA_043777235.1 Planctomycetia bacterium | reverse complement strand
TCGGAGACCACTCATCAATTGGCACACCCTTCGCGTTCCATCTCCGCCACGGCGAGCGACGGAAACTTGCCGGTGACGGAGCAGATTCGCGGCTGCTACAGACGGAACATCCCAAGCCCAGTGACATCCACGACGCACACGTGCCCGCGACACGAAGGGGGAGACAAGCCATGTTGGTACTAACTCGCAAGAAGATGGAAACGATTCGCATCGGAGACGACATTACGATCCAAGTCATTCACACAGGACGTGGTCGAGTGAAGCTCGGCATCGAAGCACCCGCGCACCTGCGAGTGCTTCGGGGTGAATTGGAGACACTCGAAGAAGTCCTCGCGGGACTTTCCGATCTAGGTTTTGGACGGTCGATGGATCGCTCTTGGGAATCAGTGCATGAGTTCGGCAACAACTAACTCTGAGCATGCTGCTGCGATCAGCGAAGCGGATCGTCCGACGAATGTCGTGTTTTTCGACGGTGTCTGTGGGTTGTGTAACCGCTTTGTGGACTTTGTTCTGTCCCGCGACCGTCGAAACGCGATCCGCTTCGCCCCGCTGCAAGGAGAGACGGCGGGGCGAGTGGTGAGTGGTGAGTGGCGAGTGGCGAGCGGCGGACAAAATCCGATCACGACCATCGTCTGGCTGGACTCATCGAGTTGTGAGTTTGTTCGCTCCGCCGCGGCCGTGCGAGTGCTTTGGCGACTTGGCGGTATCTGGTGGTTGATCGGCTGGCTGCTGTGGCTGATCCCTCGCCCGTTGCGAGATGTCGGTTATCGAATCATCTCGGCCAACCGCTATCGCTGGTTCGGAAAAAAAGAGACGTGTCGCTTGCCGTCTCCCGCCGAGCGTGAACGGTTCCTGTCGTAGTTCCTATCCAAGAACAACATCGCGTTTTGTAGGGTGGGACTAGCGGCGTTTCGCCGCGCCGGCCCACCGCCGGATGATCAATGTCAGTGAGATTGGTGGGCCGGCGCTCGAAGCGAGCTTGTCCCACCCTACGAAAAACCAACGTCTCGCGGACATGCTTGCTGGGCGGGATTTCGCCAACTACAACCGCGAGCCACTGCTCGGTCACGGAACGGCCTGAGCCTCGCGAGGTGATTGCCAAGGATTTGAAATGCCCAAGCTGACGCAAGCGGACCTGATCGAACTGAATCAAGCGTTTGAAGCACGCACGCCGCAAGAATTGCTGGCGTGGTCGCACCAAGTCTTCGGCGACAAACTCGCGGCCATCTCTGCGATGCAAGAGGCGGGCTGCGTCGTTTGCCACATGCTCTCGTCGGCGAAGCTCGACATTCCCGTGCTGTTTGTCGACACGGGAGTCATGTTTCAAGAAACACTCGACACGCGAGACCGGATCATCAGAGAGTACGGCGTCAACATCGTCACGCTGCATCCCAAGTTGTCGATGGCCGAGCAGACCGAGAAGCACGGCATCCTGTACCTGACCGTCGAAGGCCAGAAGGATTGCTGCCACATGCGCAAGGTCGAGCCGATGAACGAAGTCGCCGGCCAATATCATGCCTTCATCGGTAGTCTGCGTCGCAGCGAGGGAGGCAAGCGCGCGATGTGCCCAGTCCTGCAAGTTGATACCGAAAATCACACGATCCGCATCAACCCGCTGGCGATGATGACCGACGAGCAAATGGACTCTTACGTCGCCGAGCACAACGTCATCTTGAATCCGCTACACAAGCAAGGCTTCTCGACGATCGGCTGCAACCGCTGCACGACGCCGGTCCTTCCCAACGAACCGAAACGCGCCGGCCGCTGGCGACATCTCGGTCCGTGGGCCGTTTACTGCGGCATCAATCCCGCCGATCGCGAAGCCGGAGCCAAGCAAGTCATCGACCTGCCGCAAGACGTCATCGACCGCATCCTCGGCCGCGAAACCGACTTCGCTATCTAACGTAGTCCGGTCACTCCGTGACCGGAATTCGGGTCACGGAGTGACCCGTCTACTTTTCACACGACCCGTCCTTCCTCCCCGGAGATTCACACCATGAAGCGTCTGCTGACCCTCACTGTCTGTTTCTTGTTTCTCGCGATCTCAGCCGCACGCGGCGAGGAATCCAAAGACTTCTTCTTCAAGCCGGGCGACCGAGTGCTGTTCCTCGGCGACAGCATCACCGAGCAATACCAATACTCATCCGACATTGAGCTGTATCTGACGACTCGATTCCCGAAGTGGAATTGTTTCTTCCTCAACGCCGGCATCGGCGGCGACACGGCCGGCGGAGGAGCAGGGCGCTTCGCATCGCACGTTCTGGCCGAGAAGCCGACCGCGATCACAATCAACTTCGGCATGAACGACGGCGGTTACGGAGCCTTCAACCCCGGTGGTCAGGCCAACTTCGCAGCAAACACCGAGAAGATGCTGCTTGCCTCGAAGGAAGCCGGTGTACGAGTCGCGCTCTGTTCACCGAACGCCGTCGATCGCCGAGTGGCGGAGCGATTCAAGCTATACCTCGAAACGCAGAAGCAGTTCTACGAACCGCTCGCCGGACTCGCTGCCAAGCACGGCATGAGCTTCGTCGATCAGTACGCAATCACTCGCAGCGAATTCGAACGCATGGAAAAGGAAGAGGCCAAAACGGTCATCCCGTTCGGCGATGGCTTTCACACGTCACCCAGCGGCGGCTTGATGATGGCTCACGCGATCCTCACTGGCCTGAAAGCTCCCGCACTGGTCAGCGACGTGTCGCTCGACGCTGCGACGAAGGCCGCGAAGACTCAAGCCTGCACCGTCTCGAACGCCGAAGTCGCCGTTGATGAAGTCGCGTTCGACCGGCTCGACGAAGCGCTGCCGCTGCCGATTCATAAAGATTGGGTCTCGCTGCTGCCGTTCCTCAATGACCTGAAGGATCTCAACTGGTACGGCCTGAAAGTCGCCGGACTCGCCGAGGGAAACTACAAGCTGTCGATCGACGGCACCGAAGTCGCCAAGTACACGGCAGCGCAACTCGCCAGCGGCGTGAATGTCGGCAATGAAGTCACCGGGCCGATTCACGATCACGCTCAGAAAGTGCTCGACGCGATCAACGCCAAGAATGCGATCGTGCATCAACGCTTCCGAGGAGTCGTGATGTTCAATGCCCCCGACTGGCTCGCCGATGTCGTCGCCGAACGAAAACCCGCCGAACTCAACAAGCGCCTCGAACAAATCAAGGCCAAACAAGTCGAGGTCTATGAACTCGCCCAGCCAACGAAGCATCACTGGAAACTGGAGCGGATCTGATCCAAGAGATCGGTACGCGCCACGGGTTGAACATGGATTGAGCACGGAACAAGAACGTCATCTTTTGTTCCGTGTGCAATCCGTGTTTCGTCCCTGGCCAAAATCCAGCGGCTATTCTTCCTTCAGCTTCACCTTGAAGTTACCGCGGGTCTCGTCGTATTCGA
>JAYVQJ010001199.1:0-13396 GCA_043777235.1 Planctomycetia bacterium | reverse complement strand
CGTCAGCGAGGGAAACAAAGGGAAACGCCTCTTGTCATCGCCCTCGCTGACGCTGCGGGTTAGTAAAGTAAGTGCCATTGCGCTAGCGCGTCCCGGCTGATGAATTTGCTGAAATCGGGAAGTCATTGCGGTCCCGTTCCTTAATGTGGCTGCACTTCCGGTCCTTCATTCGTCGCTGAGTCGGAGTGCGCGGGATCGGCCGCGAATTGCGGAGCGGCCAATGTTGGAGCGAATTCAGGTTGGTTGATGACGACAGGGTTGGATGCGATCGATCCGGAAGGAACCCAACCGTTCGAGGCGAAGACTGGCGACGGAGCAATAACTGGTCCGGGCGATCCTGCCATCATCGGTGCTGTCGGCGCGGCGCTCGCATAACCTGGAGCCGGTTGCGCGTAGACCATCGGCTGCTGACCGGGCATCACGCGAGCTTGTTGCACCGGCGATGAATTCATTGTCGCCAAGCGTGACTGCACCTGCGGTTGGAACCAATTCTTTTGCAGCGAGCGTTGATACATCGCGACCGCTCGGTCGTTTTGTCCGGTGGTCCGATAAAGATCACCGAGCTGCGCCGTCGCGACGTCGTTGTTCGGTTCGATGCGAAGCGCGTTCCTCAAACTTTGTTCGGCTCCGGGGGTGTCACCCATCTCACGTTGCAACCACGCAAGTTCGATGTGCGATTCTGGAAGATACGGTTCCGTGTCAGCCCACATCTGAGCAACGTCTTTGGCTTCGTCCGTACGGCCTTGCTCAGTCAACAACATTGCGAGGCTGTGATGCGCCGGTTGATGTGACGGGTCGAGCATCAAAGCGTGTCGGTATTCGCGTTCGGCTCCAGCAGCATCGCCCGTCTTCTTGAGCGAGGCTCCCAAGTTGTGGGCGTAGTCAGCGTTATTCGGCTCGTCGTACAGCGACTTTTGGAACGAGTCCTTCGCGGCGGCGTAGTTTCCGTCCTTGTAGGCTCTCATGCCGGTACGATTCGTCGACCAGCCGTGCATGCTGCCGCAACCGGCGCTCCAAAAAACGAAGGCGAACAAGCACAAAGCTCGAACGGCGGGCAGCCAACGAAACTGGCGCATGGAAGGTCTCCGAGGGGGAGCAATTAATCTGGAAGGGGTTCAGGCGAGCGGGGGGAGTGGCCGAACGGCCGGAGTTCGCCGGAAGGGAGCGGGAACATAGGCCGCTCCGCCAAAATGCCGCAAGAGCAATTTGAAATCAGAATGGTTCGGTGTCCGCGCGAGATCCGAATACCAACCCAATTGCGGTGGAAATGGCCAAGAAAACGAACAAGGGTTGGACCGGGAGTAAACCCAATCCAACCCTTGTTAACCGTATGCGGCTCGATCTTTCGAACCGTCAACAAGCTCCTCGACTAGGACTCGAACCTAGAACCTAGCGGTTAACAGCCGCTCGCTCTACCGATTGAGCTATCGAGGAAAAGACACGGACGCGGATGTCCGTGAATGAGGCGGGGTGTGTACCGGATGCCGTAAGGTGATGCAAGCCTTTCTGAGAATCGGTTTCGGCGATCAAACCGTGACCGGTTCTGGTTTCAAACAGCGGCCGATTTCACGGACGGCTTGGCGGAGACGTTGAGTGTTTTCAACGATTGCCAGACGCAGAAATCCTTCGCCGTCTTCGCCGAATCCTCGACCAGGACTGACAGCGACTCCGGCTTCGTTGAGCAACTTCATCGCAAATGGGATGGAACCCATCTCGGACCACGGTTCGGGGATCTTGGCCCAGACAAACATGCCGGCCTTGGGGGCTTCGATGTCCCAGCCTTGGCGGTTGAGGCCATCGACCAACGAGTCGCGGCGATGCTTGTACTCGACGCAGAGCCGCTCGATCGCTTCGTCGCCATGACGCATCGCGACGATCGCGGAAATTTGGATCGCCTGAAAGATTCCGTAGTCGTAATAGCCTTTGATCGTGCCGAGCGCGCGCACCATTTCGGAATTGCCGCAGCAGAATCCGATGCGCCAACCGGCCATGCTGTAGCCTTTGCTCATCGTCGTCAGTTCCACGCCGATGTCGATCGCTCCGGGAGTCGCCAAAAAGCTGGGTGCCTGATAGCCGTCGTAGCAGATGTCGGCGTAGGCGAAATCGCTGATGACGAGGAAGCCGTACTTCTTCGCCAGCGCGACCAAATCCACATAGAAATCTTGCTCGATGCAGGTGCCCGACGGGTTGTGCGGGAAGTTGACGATGACCAGCTTCGGCTTCGGGGAGAGGATCTCGCAGGTGTGCGCGATGTTGGAGAGGAATGCTTCCGGGTTGCGGACATCGAGTGCGATCACATTGCCGGACGCCAACATCACCGAATAGGAATGAATTGGAAATGTCGGAGCGGGCACGATCGCCGTGTCGCCCGGTCCCATCAAGGCCAGACACATGTGGCTGAAGCCTTCTTTCGAGCCGATGCAGGCAATGACTTCAGATTGCGCGTTGAGCGGGACACCGTATTTGCGGTCGTAACGTTTGGCGACTTCACGACGCAGATTCTCGACGCCGTTGCTGACCGAGTAACGATGATTGCGCGAGTCAGACAACGACTCGATCATCTTGTCGATCACGAATTGCTCAGGCGGATCGGTGGGGTTGCCCATTCCGAGGTCGATGACGTCGATGCCATCTTGCCGCTTCTTGTGCTTGAGCTTGTTGATTTTTCCGAAGAGATACGGCGGCAATCGCTTCACGCGGTCGGCCACCGGGATCTTGAACGGCTCGTCGGAAAATGAAGATTCAGTTTCGCTTCGCATAATGGGAGGCAGCACAAAGTGGGGCGAGGGGATCGAGCCAGCAGCCGGCGGAGGTGTCTCTGCGGCAATCGGGCAGCGGGCGGATTCTACCAACCCGCTGGGCGATGAGAAGTTCGTCGTCGGCACCAAAGACATGCACGCCTCAACAAGTTCTGAAGTCAGCAATGAAGCGTTGGCGAGCCGAGCGGCGTCAGCCCTCGGACTGTCCGGGGGCTGACGCCACCCGGCTCGCCACAAATCTCTCATTCATGGTCGCGTGATGTCAACTACTTCGAAGCCGGCGTTCGTTTGGGAGCGGTGCGAACGGCCGGTGGAGTGGCGTCGAAATCTTCGTCGTTGCTCGCTGTGGCGGGCCGCACGGTTTTGTTAGTCGCATTTCCCTGCGCACTGGCTTGGCGAATCGGGTTACTGCTCGCTCCGTCTGCTGGCGAGGTCTTCGTGGCCGGACGAGTTCCAGTTGGCTTGGTTCCATCGGGCCGAGCAACGTTTTTGGAATTCGCTCCGCCGGTGGACTCGCCGGTGTAGTAGTTGTCGACGCGAGTATCCTTCTTCAATTTGTCAAAGATCGTTGCGACCTGCTCTTGGACTTTCTGTCGCTTGATTTGATCTTCCAGTTCGGCCTGTACCTCGGCGTCGAGCTTGTCGACAACAGGCTTCGTGCGGCCTTCGCATTTCAAGATGACGTAACGCTGCGCGGCGTCATCAAGCTGAACGACCGCGGAAATCTGGCCGGGCTTCAGTTTGAAAGCCGCTTCCTCGATGTTCGGGCTGCCGGAGTGCTGCGGAATCGGCGGGACACTGCCGTCGAGTGATTTACTGGTTTGATCGATCGAAAATTCCTGGACGTACTTCTCGAAGTTCTTCGGATCGTCCTTCACCTTCGCCCAGGCGGCCTGAGCACGTCGCAAATTATCGCACAGAATCATGCGGACTTTGACACGCTCGCCGTATTCACGCTCGAAGGCGTTCTGAATTTCCTCGTCGGTGACTTTGACCTCCGCGCCCGCGAGCTTTCGCAAGGCGAGCATCGGCCAAATCACGTCCCGTTGATACTGCTTGGGAGTAATGTTCCGCTCGGTCTGGAGCATTTGCAGATATTGTTCGGTCGGAATCTTGAAGTCCGCCGCGATGCGGACGATTTCCTTATTCACTTCGGCGGGAGTGACCTCGATGCCATGCGCTTGGCAGGCAAGCTGAATCGTCGCGCGATTGATCATGTTGTCGAGCACTTCTTTACCTAGCCGCTGGATACACTCCGCACCGACCTCTTCATCCGAGATCGTGAGCACTTTGCCATTCAAAGTGATGCGAGCGGCGTAGTTGTTGTTCTTCTGCGCTCCGGAAGCGGCGGTCGCCGGCGCTCCTGAATTATTCAGAGCCACTTTACCGGACGTGCCGCTCTTCGTGCTCGCGCGAGCTCCTGGCTCTTCGGCCGCAGTGCCCGGTGACGCTCGGAAGCACTGAAAAATGATCGCGGCTCCGAGCACAGCGGCTCCGGTTCCGGCGACAACCCACACCATCTTCGATTGCGATTGATTCTGTCCTGTCATGGCTTTGCATCCCTGCCGCCATGTGCGGCGTCTGTGTACGACACGATCAGCCGATCTCCCCCGGCCGATATGAGGCGGCGGGTTATAGGCCAGCCTCGAAAAATCGGTCAATGGGTGTTCTCGACAAGCAACCCGACGCGAAGACGCCGAGGGCAATTTAGGAAGATTGGTACTCCGCCATCCGCGTTGGAAGGCATTGATTCGCCGGAACACGCTCGTGCTGTGTCACAGCCTGATTTTCGGGTTGGATAGATCAGCCGGCACGCGCTAGCGCAATGGCACTTACTTTACTAACCCGCAGCGTCAGCGAGGGCGATGACAAGAGGCGTTTCCCTTTGTGTCCCTCGCTGACGCTGCGGGTTACTGGGGTAAAGTAAGTGCCATTGCGCGCTAGCGTCCGGTTCAACCGGGGCTAGCGCCCAGCGGCTAATTTTCACGACCCGAATTCTTGGCTGTGACAAAGCACTAGCGCGTTCCGGCTGATCAACCAGCCCCGAATGAATCATCGCATCGACTCTTGATCGAGTCAGCCTGGGAAGGCTGACCTACGAGGGTTTCTTTGTTCGACCGGCAAGCCGAGACGTGCGGGCGCGGGCTTTGCCAATATCTATGATGAGGTCGAACAAAGTCATGAGTCCCAGGCCCGAGGTGCAGACGCCGAGAACGAGAAATTTCGGCTGATCTTGGTAGCCCCAATAAAGCAGTCCACCGCTGATCAGGAATGCGAGCGTTGCCAAAGCCATCTTGTTCTTGATCGAGCCTTTGAGTTGCTTCCAGTTTGCCGCTTCGACGTTTGTGACGGTCTGTTGATTGGCGACCTGACGCATTTGCTGAGTCACGGCTCGGACCACGTCTTTGTTCTGGACGTGAGTGGGATTCATCGGCGTGAGCGTCGCGCGGATCGTTTCCAATTCTTCGAGTGCGATGCGGCGATCCTCCGCCGTTTCCGGTGGCTTCGAGTTGGATTCTTCCGCAGGCGACGGATCGCTGAGACTCACTTGGCTCGGTGTGAGCTCTCTCGAAGCGTTCGTCGCTGCGGTACTACGGATCGAGTGCGCGGGAACATAACGGTCTAGCTTGGCTTCTCCGGGGTTCTGCGAGCGTGCCAACAGGTGCTGCATGTAGCGCGACACGGAATCGTCGATGTCTTCGTCGTCCGAAAAGGCCAGTGATTCCAAAATGCTGACGACCGGTCCAGGCGTCGGATCAATCGTGGTCTCATTGTTGGCCGATGGAAGTTTTGCTTCAGAGCTCGCGTTGGCTTCGGATTTATCCGACGGCGGTACAGCGAGATCGGCGGAGGCCAGCATTTCGCGCAGCGTCGCGACAGCCGGGTCGACAGTCTGCTCAAGTTGAGTATCCGCATCGTGCGAAGTCGGGATTGGTGGCGATGTCGCTAATCCCCACGCACCGCCAGACGGTTCCGAGGAAATGGAGTCCGCCGGTTCCGTTTGACTCTTTAAGGTGTTCGACCAATCAGCGGCGAGTGTCTCGCGCGGTGCGGTCAGATCGACACCGATGTTCCAAGGTTCCACCAACGTCGCGTCGGTTGAAGAGGATTCTGTCTCCCACGTTCGAGGCATCGAGGTGGCATCACTCGTCCAATCCCGGTCGATAACTCGATCGGTCGCAGCGCCGAGCACGTCGCTCGGAGAAACTTGTTCGCTGACTTGGCTGGGCGAGTCGTTGAGCATTGCCCGCCGATCGGCGAGCACACTTTCTCGATCACGTGCGAGAGCCTCGGTGCGAGTCTCCAAGTCAGCACTCTGTTCGGCAAGCCGAGTCTGTTCGTCGCGGAGCACTTGTTGCTGTGCGTCGAACCCGGCGCGAATGGCCGCGAATTCATCCGATTTGGTTCGGCATTCGGAATCGAATTGTTCACGCTGCGATGACCAAGCGGTCTGCTCGGCGTTGAACTCGCTTCGCTCAACGGCAAGTTTCTCGCGGTCGGACAACCAGCTTTCCCGTTCCGCCTGCGACTGGGCACGCTGCTGCTGCCATTGGTCTTTTTCTTCGGCCAGCTTTCGGCGATCGGATTGCAGCCAAGTCCAGGAATGTTCCAACGTCAGCTTCTCGCGAGTCAACTCAGATTGGTGTAGTTCAAACTCCGCCAATCGCCGCGATAACTCTTCCCTGTTCGCAGCAACCTCCGCCGCTTGTTGCTCGACCCGCTGTCGCTCATCGTTCAATGCGGCGACAGCCTGTTCTCGTTCAAGCCCTTCCGCCTCATGCTGGTTATATCCTGTGCGATAGCCCTCGCTCTCGGCCTGGAGCTGGTCATGCACGGCTTGAAGTTGCTCATGTCGCGTACGAAATTGAGCGATCTCGGTTTGGTGTTGTTCGTGCTCGGCTCGAAGCTGATCACACTCGGCTCGAAGTTGCTCATGAAGGGCACGCAGCTCGTCGCGCTCGGTTCCCCACTGTTGGTGATCGGCGAAGAGTTGTTGTGATTGCTCGGCCAACTCTTGTTCGCGTTGCGCGGCGAGCCGGGATGCGTGCTGGCTGGCTTCGTGGAGCTGCCGCAACTCGTCTTGCATCTGCGCTCGTTCGTCGTCCCACGCCGGTTGCCGCTGGAGCGATTCGGCTCGAAGCTGTTCGCATTCGGTTTGCCAGCGTTTCGCGTCGTCGGTCAACGTCGCCTGTCGTTGTTCCGATTCCATCGCCAACTGCTGCCGAGCGTTCGCCAGGGAGAGCAATTCGTCCTGCCATTGTTCTCGTTCAGCGGACCACTCGGCGAGCTGCTGTTGCCATGCTTGCTCTCGCCGCTCGGCTTCCGATCGTAAGTCGTCTCGTTCGCGGTGCAGTTCGGCGACTTCGTTCTGAGCCGTCTCGAGAGTTGCCCGCAACTGATTGGCGACTTGTTGCAACTCGGCTTCGCGCCGCTGGTGTTCCAAACGAGCCTCAGCCAGCGCTGGTTGCGTTTGCTCGGCGTCGCTTCGAGTTTCCGCAGTCGTCTGTTCCGATTCCGTGAGGCGTGCGTTGTTCGTATCGGCATCAGGCTGGCTCCGTGCTTCCGCGTCAGACTCAATCGGTGTCGCTTCTTTGCGCCGAGCCATCCGCCGCGAAAGGTCGTCTCGCAGTTCGTGGATTTGTGCGCGCAACCGTTCCAGATCCGTGACGTCTGTTGGGAGATTTGCCAGGCGCGAGGTCGCAGGCGGTACGTCCGGAAGTTGTCCAACGACGTCAAAGTTTCCAGGCGATTCGATTGAGAACTCCACCGAACCGATCTTCAGTCGGTCTCCCAATTGCAGCCGCACTTCGCCGTTGACCCGTTGATCGTTGTGCCAAGTGTGTGTGTCCCACGCTTTCAAGACGGTGGTCTGGCTGCCGCACAGCAAGAGTACGTGACGCGGCCGAACTCCCTCCGCAGCGACTTGATAGCTGCACGTCGCGGCCGAGCCGACGGTCCATCGACCGGGCTTCAGCAGCAGCTTGGGAAGAGTCGATGTTCGTGGAGCCAGGACCATAAGTTTTCCAACGGTGTGGGTCGCAGCACTTGGGAGGCTCGCAACGGTCGTTAAGGACATGCGGCTCTCCGAACCGAGCATCGGATTTAGTGGATGATTCCGTATCGGCCACCGGTCGCAGCCCGGCCCATCGGACATCGGTTGTGAAACCCGATTCAGGCTGCGGACGTTGTGTAGTTGGCACGGTCAATCGGGTCGTATCGACGTTGCGCGATGCAGTTTGCAAACGCCCCTGGGCTTGTCCCAGGGGTTCAACGGCTTTTGCGCTACTTGCCACGATCGATTCAGTAGCGCAAAAGCCGTTGAACCCCCGGCACAAGGCCGGGGGCGTGGCGTGTGCGCAAACTGCGTCGTGCGTCCCGCGCAAGTCCGACCGCGTTGACCTGCGGATTTCCGCCTTCCCATAATCGGTCATCGGGAATAAGGACTCTTGGCGGAATTGGAGACGATCGCGATGTCGAGCTGGCTCGCGCGAGCAAAAGAAGCTTTGAGCGGTCGTGAAGCCGAAGTCATTTTCGAGCTGGTCGAGATCGTTTGCCCGTGCGGCCGCAGCGTCGAGGCGACTCGCCGCCCGACGTTTCAGCGAGTGCTCTGCAAAGCCTGCGGCGAAGCGTTTTTCTTGCTGCCGGCCGATGTCTACCCGCGGCCTGTCATGAAGGTTCGCAAGGTCAAACCGATCAAGACCGACAAGCCCACACGGTCGAAATCCAACGGTAAGCCCGAGTCTGCTGCTTTGCCTGTTTTGGAGCTCGCGTCCGAGACGGAGGTCGTTTCCGAAAAAGCGAAAGTCGATGTTGCAGCTCCGAGCCGGGCGGCGGCCGAAAAGGCTCGCAGGACGTTCACGCCGTTGCGATTGGTGGCGCTGAGTTTGTTAACGGTGGTTTGTCTGACCGGTTGGTGGCAATGGAATCGTGCGGCTCGGGCCGCTGCCGAGATCAATTTCAAGAACGCCACCGAAGCCGGAATGAACGCGATGCAGAAAGAGGAATTCTTCGAGGCCGCGCAGCAATTCAGCCGCGCTGCCTCTGCTGCGGATGTGCTGCGACGCACGGACCCTCCGGCCGAGCAGGCGCGACAACGATTCCGGCAACTGACCGCGCTGAACTCGTTGCTGAAGCGTTCGCTGTTCGAGGTGGTCGAAGCCGCGCGAGCGACTCGACTGCGTGAGAACGCGAACGCGGCTCAGTCTGAATTCGCGAACCTTCACGCCGGGAAATGGATCGTCTTGCAAAGCGACATCATCCCGCACGCGGAAGCGAGCGGACCATCCGCCGCTCCGTGGGAGCAGCAAGTTCTGATCTTCGACGAGCCGCTCATTTTGGCGGGCAACTTGCCCGTCTTCTCAAAGGTGCCAGCGACATCCGCGCTGCCCGGCGCGCCGGCGAATCCTGATGCCGCTCAGGCCGCTGCGGCACCGCCGGGTGTGTCTCCGCTCAATGATCTGGGACAACGTGAAGTCTTCTTCGCCGCGCAGGTCGAATCGCTGCAATGGAACGCCGAGAAATCAGCCTGGGTACTGACGCTCAAATCGTCTTCGAGTTTCTTGTGGTCCGATTATGAACTGTTGCTCGCGGCGGGATTGCTGCCGGATGAACTACACACCGAAGCTCGGTTGCGAGCGATGTTGGCTGAGCAAAGCCGCTGGATTGGAGCCGCCGAATGACAATGAGCTTCTCTCGGACTTTTGGTCGGAACCTGCCAAGCACAGAGTGCAGAGTGATGAGTGCAAAGTGCAAAGTGCAAAATGGAAAGTATGCAGCAGACGTCGGCATTCGTTCCTCGCACTTTGCACTTTGCACTCGTCACTCTGCACTTCGCACTGGCCTTCTCGCCGCCCTTTTCTGGCTGCTTGTTCCGTCCACCCTACACGCCGCCGGCGCGCAGTCTTTGGAAAGCTTCCTCGAGCTCAAGCCGAAGTGGTCCGATCTCATCGGGACGTCGTTTCGCATTGAGGGGCACTATGCGTTTCTCGTTCGCGATTCGCTGAAGATGAAGAATTGCGATCTGCCGTTCAAAGCATCGCAGGCGATCAAGCTGACGAATGCTTCGCGGGTGATCGAGGTTTCCGGACGGCTGGCGAAGGACGCGAACACCGGCAAAGTCTATTTCGAAATTGATCAAGTCCGGCAATTGCCGACCGACCTCCAAACATTGGCGGAACGAGAGCGGGGAATCGCACGAGGCACGCCGAAGCAATGGTACGAACTCGCCGACTGGGCTGGCTCACGCGGCAAGTTCTACAACGACGAGGAGCTTATTGAACGAGCGCAGCTTGCCAATCGCAAAGGACTGAATCTGGAACGGAAGGAGTTGAAGGAACTCACTCCGGCTGCCCTGCGCGGGTTGACCGCCCGCGTTCGCGAACTGGGATTGGAGGACGCGCTGCGGGTCGACTGGATGCACGAGTCGTACTGTCTGGAATGGGATGCCTTGCGAAAATCCGCGCCGAAGATCGACCTCACGGCCGACGACGTCGATCTCCAGAAGGATCCGCTGTTTCAGTTTCTCGAACGTCTCGACAAAGAGTTGGCCGGTGCGAAGACGCCGGCCGGCGAGGTCTTGCCGTTGCTGGTCAATGAATATCGCCGGAACGCCGTGCTGACCTATCACAATGCGACGGAGGCGAAGCGGCTGACGCTCGATCGGTTGTTTCACATCGAGGTCGCGACGTTCGCGATTGATCGTGTCACGAAACCGGATGGCAGCAACGGGGGCGAGATCGCGAATCGGATCGACGAGTTGATCCCCGAACAACACGCACTGGCTGAAAAACATCGCGATGCGGAACTCGCGTTTCTCGCCAAGTCGGCAGCGACACTGACTCGCAATCAATTGAGCGACTTGGTGCAACGCTGCAAAGAACGCCAGCAAGGCGACCTCGGCAACGAAGCGATCGCACGCTGGCTAACGCGGCGCGAGCAGTCGCTTCGCAAAGAGGGAGTGACCGGTTTGATTCAGCTTGCGGATGAACGGCTCGCGCTCGTGCAAGATCGGCCGGGAGCCGGAGCCTTGTTGTTGGAGGCGTTGCAAGTCGCGCCGAAGAACGAGGACATCATCGAGCGTCTGAAGAAGCTCGGCTATCAAGAGGTCAACGGCCAATGGGTTCCGCCGCAACAGAATCCTGCGGCTCCGAATGTTCTGCCGCCGGTCGCGAACGAGACGGACCTGGAGCGTTTCATTCGGCTCGGCGTTCCGAAGATCGGCATGACGCCGGCTCAGTTGCTGAAGTGCATGGGCTCGCCGCAATCACTGACGCGCGTCGCGACATCCGGCCAAGTCACCGAAACGTGGATCTACCGCGACGGCGCGACAGTCCGTTACTCCGTCACCGTCGAACGCCGCCCCAGCCGCGGCACGGCCGAAGTCGTGTCGGTGAAGTGAAGGTTGTGATGCGACCGAATCCAATAGACGCCCTCATTCTTTTGCTTCACATGGTCACGATTGATTGGGTTCGTCGGTTCGGGCTCAAAAGAAATCTCAGACATGGAATGACTGAGCGACGTAGGCGAGTCATTCCATGACTCGCATTCGTATTGTGGGGCACTCGACTCCAAACCACTCAATTCTCCCCGCGTTAAATCATCCGTTCGGAGTTGCGACATGCCTGACTGGTCGTATCGCACCGTGTTTCGTCCGTTGCTGTCGCTGCTACCGTGGCCGACAGCACGAGCGATCGCGTTTGGCTTTCTGGGTGGGCTGAATCGAAAACCGGGAGGCGGATCGGTCATCGACTTTCTGGGACACCTGCGGCCGGACGCTCGGTTGCATCGGCGATTCGTCGAGAGTGTGGCGCTGCAATCGTCGCTCGGTCTGAGTCCTGCGTTGGATCTCGACGCGATCGCGACGGGAGCATTGGCGCGCTTCGGATTTGGATTCATCGAACTGGGTCCGTTGGCTTTGCCCGGTCGCCGCAATGGTTCGAGTTCATGGTCGATTCGCGGCGAAGAGATCGTTGTCACGCGGGCCGCCGTTGGACAGACAATTGACGTCATCGAGCGGGCTGCCGCCGAAGTCCGTTCGTTGAACTTGGCGTTGTTCGTGAGATGGCCGCGTCCTGCGGAGGTCGTTGAAGCCGAAGTCCCGCAATGGAACGCGGCGATCGAGCGGTCAGCGCGATTGGCGACGTCGGTCTCGATTCCTGTGGAATGGTTCACGACCGCAGACTCGGTTCAGCGAGAACTTGGTCTTCGTTGGTGCCAACAGGCACGCGCATTGGGAGTGATAGCGGTGATCGCCGTCGTGTCAGGACGCGAATCCGATCCCGATTCGCAATGTCTGCGCGATCGAATTCACGATGGGACGTTGAGCGGATTGATCCTTGATGCAGCAGCGGACGGTACGGGAGGTTGGCGACTCGGCCGCGCGGCATTCGAACTGGCGCTGGCCGCGACAAAGCGGTGGAGAGCTTGGCTCGGCGATCAGCATCCGATCATTTCTGGTGGTGGCGTTCACGAACCGTGGCAGGCTCTGCAATTGCTGGAGGCCGGGGCGACCGCCGTGCAATTGGATTCTGGATTGGCGGTTTCCGGTCCTGGCTTGCCGAAGCGGATCAACGAATCGTTGCTGGCTCGCGACCTGGCCACATCGGATCAAGCGAACGCGGCGCTGCGTCCGGGATGTTTGCCCGCTGCCGAAGTCGGCTCGATCGTCGGTCGCTCGGCCGCGCTGGCTTGGTTGTGGACGATGCTGCTGGGATTGAGTCTGTTTAGCGGCGGCTTGTTGGTACTCGCCTTGGGAATGACGCGCGTGGTGTTGCCGTATGACGAGGCGATGACGGGGATCAGTCGGCAGCAATTGATGCAGATCAATCCGCGACTCTTGCCATTCATGGTTCACGACCGAGTCACGTTGGCCGCGACAATGCTGTCGGTCGGAGCGTTGTATTCCGCGTTGTCATGGTTCGGTGTGCGGCGCGGCTGCGAGTGGGCTCGCACCGTTGTGGTCTGGTCGGCACTGGCGGGCTTCTTCAGCTTCTTCACGTTTTTGGGCTTCGGATATTTCGATCCGCTGCATGCGTTCGTCAGCGGAGTCTTGTTGCAGTTGACGTTGTTGGCGATGCACTCGCCGTTACCGCAGCGGTGTGTGGCGGCGACCGATCTCGTCAACGACCGCGCGTGGGTCAGTAGCCAATGGGGGCAATTGTTGTTCGTCATTCACGGAGCCGCGTTGATCACGGCCGGGCTGACGATCTGCACGATCGGCTCGACGACGGTCTTTGTGTCGGAGGACTTGGCCTTCATGAACACGACCGCCGCGGAATTGTGCGCGGCGAATCCGAGTCTCGTGCCACTGATCGCTCACGACCGCGCGTCCTTCGGTGGCATGTTGCTGACCTGCGGGATCACCGTCCTGCTTAGCAATCTGTGGGGCTTTCAGCGCGGCCAGCGCTGGCTGTGGTGGACTTTGTTGTTGGCTGGATCGACGGCGTATCTGGGCACCTGCTTCATGCATTGGCAGGTCGGCTACGACGCTCTATTCCATTTGATCCCGGCCTACGGCGGCTTGTTGGCGCTGTGGTTGGGTTGTGCTTTGTCGCGCCGCTATCTGCTCGTCTCCACCAACACTGCGTGAGGTATAAAACGGCTCTCCGCCATTCGTGTTGGAACGCATTCATCAGCCG
>JAYVQJ010001198.1:0-3404 GCA_043777235.1 Planctomycetia bacterium | reverse complement strand
TCGGCTCATCACGCGGAGCGATGATGGCTACGTAGCCGTCACCGCTCCGCGTGACGAGCCGAATAGGCAAACGCGCAGTTATTTCTTGCGATCCGTATAAGACAGCGATCGCTCCACTCGGCCGCGCATCGAATCGTGATGTGTGAAGAACAGGTTTTGCGAAACAATTCACGAAGGAATCGAATGATGATGACTCACAAGCAGAGGATTGTTGCCAGCGGTTTGATTCTCAGTTCGGCACTCTTCGCCGGCTGCAGCGGGTCCAAAGAAATCGGCCCGGCCGACGCGAGCAAAGTGCCGGTTGTTGACTCCGCCGTCCTGCAAAAAGAAATCAACCGCGACGAAGCCAAGGCGCACATGCCGAAGGGTGTCAAGATGCCCGACAACGTGATGCCAGCCGGCCAGCCTGGCAAATGACGTCCATCAGCGTCAACCCGCTCTTAACGAACTCGAATCACTTGGACCGCAAGCGCCACGGGACTTCGAGGCCATGACGGTCCATGAGCGCCGCGTTGCCGAGAATGTCGTGAGTGGGGCCACTCGCGCGGAGTTGGCCGCCGTCGAGTAGAAGGACTCGGTGACAGAGATCGACGACGACGTCGAGATCGTGCGTCGCGATGATCTGGCAGCCCGTGAATTGTTTGAGGATCGTGATCAGTGTTCGGCGCGAGCGCGGATCGAGACTGCTGAACGGTTCGTCGAGCGCGAGCACGCTCGGCTGACATGCAAAGATTCCGGCGAGGCAAACTCGTTTGCGTTCGCCGAGGCTCAGCCGCAGCGTACTGCGCGGTTCGTAACCAGCGAGTCCGACGGCGGTGAGACTGTCGCGCACGCGCTGACGTGCCTCGTCATCGGACAGGCCGAGATTCAATGGGCCGAACGCGACGTCCTCGAAGACCGTCGGGCAGAAGAGTTGGTCGTCCGGGTCTTGAAAGAGGAACCCGACTCGGCGGCGAACGTCGGCAATCGTCGGTTGCGAAACGGGAACACCGTCGATGACGACTGACGCGGAGCCGCTCAGCTTGCTTGGCAACAGGCCGTTGAGATGTTGCAGCAGCGTCGACTTGCCGGCTCCGCTGGGACCGACGAGTCCGATGATCTCGCCGGGCGAGATCGTGAAACTGATGTCGGTCAACACATCAGCTCCGCCGGGATATCGAAACGACAGACGGTCAACGCGAACGGCAGCGGTTTGTGATGTGGAAGTGGATTCGCTCATGGCCGATCCTCCTGTCGCGGATCGATCCAGCGCGAGCGGCCGTCCCAGCCGCGCGCGAGCATCGCGCCATGAATCCGATCGGCTCGATCGAGTGCTCGAATCAGCAAACGGCCGACGAGATGCGTGGCGGAACGCCAAGTCTCCCAGAGCGACGGCTTGCGAAACAAGCGGGCGGAACGAGCGGTGCGCATGCGGTCGAGTTCGTCCCACAACACGAATAGAAAGCGGTACATCAACGAAAGAATCGCCAACAGCACGTCGGGGACTCGCAGCCGGCGCAGCGTCGCGAGCAGTTGATCGAACGGCATCACATTGACCAGCCACAGCGCGGTGCTGAACGACAACGTACCGCGCACGAGAATCGTCACGAACAGCAGCCAACCCGCTTGTCCGGCTTGCGAGAGGGGCAAGCTGATCGCCATCAAAAACAGCGGCGGCCAAAAGAAAAGCATCCGCCGAGCGACATAGGCCAACGGAATTCTTGCGAGCGTGTGCGCGAAGAAAATGACGCAGGCCACAATCCCGACCAGCGGCCCGTGAGTGATCGGCACGCACGTCGCCGCAAGAATCATCGTCACGGCCGCGAAGAGCTTCGCGAGCGGCGGCCAGCGATGACACATCGACTGGCCTCGGCCGAAGCGATCGAGATAGTCACTCACCGGCGGCCTCCCCGTAGCCCTGTCGCTCTCCGTAGCCCTGTCGCTCCGCGACAGGGATTCCGAACGTCGCGCGACGCCAAATTCGTGAATTCACGCATGATGAGCGATCAAGCTGTGCCGCGCGCTCGGCTTTCCTGTCGCGGAGCGACAGGGCTACGTTTTGGCGGCACTCTTTACTCACCGGCGGCCTCGCTGAGTTTTGTCGGCGCGATCGGCAACGCCTTGCTCAACAACCACGCCAGCGTGAACACGGAGAGCGTTCCGCCGATGCCAGCGATCGACACCGCGATCTTCTCCCACGCGGCGATCGGGACCGGGACTTTGTCGTAATCTGCAAACAAACCCGGCACGGATGCCGTGAGATGGAATTCGCCTCCGAGTTTTCCGAGGACCGCTTCGAGTCCGTCGGCGTATTCCGAAGCGAACGGAGAGAGGAACGCCGCGATCGCGAGCGCGATGACGAGTCCAGCACCGAGAGTGCGGGTGAACGCTATCGGAGGATGGGCACTCTTGCCCGTCTGTTCTTCGTTACCGTGATCGGGACGGGCAAGAGTGCCCATCCTACAAATCAGTTCTGGCCTGTGATTCAACACGAAGCTGATCGCGGCACCGGTGATGAGTGCTTCGCCGAGTCCGATCAGTGAATGAAAGCTGACCATCAGCGTGAAGACCTTCGAGAAGTCGATCTCTCCCGGCGGGACGGACAAGCGGAACTCCAAACAGAACAAAGCCGCCGCGGCCATCACGCTCGTCCACGCGGCGACGACGGAGCCGATGACGATTCCTTTGTGACTGTCTCCGACGAACCGCTGCACCAACATCCGCACGGCATGTCCGCCCCACGATCCGAGCACCGCCATGTGCAACACGTTCGCTCCGAGCGATAGCAAGCCTCCGTCTGAGAACAGCGCCCATTGCACGAAGAGCACCAACGTCATCGCCACGCAACCGGCCCAGGGACCGACGACCGCCGCAGCGAGCACTCCGCCAAGCAAGTGACCGCTGACGGGAGCACCGATTGGGAAGTTGACCATCTGCCCGGCGAAGACCAGCGCAGCCATCATGCCAGTCAGCGGGATCGTCCGGTCGCCGACCGATTGCTTGAGCTGATGCACGCTGTAGGCAACCGCTCCGAGCGAGATCGCTCCGGTCACGGCGCACACGGCCGGGCTGAGGACGCCATCTTGAATGTGCATGAAAAACTCCGAACAACGTAAGACGTTCGCTGAATGGCGTAGGACGGCCTTCCCAGGCCGTCGCGAAGTCAACACGTCCCACGACGGCCTGGGAAGGCCATCCTACGAGGCGTCGTCGCCATTCGGCGAATGTGTTCCCGAACAACAAACCGCTCGGCTCGCCGGGACAATGCCGATTGAGGCGGGGATTCTGCCAGACAGCGGGGCCTCATCGCAATTTCGCGGCGGTTGGCCTTTTCAAAAGGAGGCAAACGGGATCAAGTGTTGTCGCTTGTGCCGGCTGATCGCTGGCACTTTCCGTTGTCGAAAGTCGTTTGTCGTGTCGGATTC
>JAYVQJ010001197.1:0-3414 GCA_043777235.1 Planctomycetia bacterium | reverse complement strand
CCTGCGTTGTGAATTACAAATCAACACAGAGAACCAATAGCATCAAAACACTTATTGCGCAAACTACCCAAAACCCCTAAAGTGCGCGCTGGCCCTGGTAGTAGACCCAAGATTTCGTGGACAGGGCCTCGCCCGCGAACTGTTTGTGTTCCTTACTGAGCGGTTGATACCGGAAGCCGGTTTTATTATTGGTGAAGCGCGGACCGCACATTCTGGTGGATGGCGTGTATTGCGTGCGTGTCGTTTCGCTCCAATTGGGTTTGAGCCTTTTGCGCACATGACACCGGCCGGTGTTGAGTCAATGTTGTTGACCGCGCTTGTGCCCCAGCGCAGTCTCGAGCGACGCGTAGAAGGAATCCGAAATACCAAACAAGTCCACCGTTTGGCGAGTACCGTTCTTTCAACGTTTAATCTAACAACGCCTGATGTCAGTTCAGAGGCGGAGCAGACGGAAGGTAGCGTGGCTGCGCTGGCAGGTCAGACTCGAGGCCGCATTGGACTACATCGACTACTCAAGATCGTGCGCGACGACGTCGCAGGACAACGGTATATGGATGCTGTTTCCGCGAGTGAGCGTCATCGTTCAGGCGTGGTTGCTCTTAGCCGGTTAGAGGGCCTGGAACAACAGGGAGACCGATTCGAGCGTCAATTCTTTATCGCTCGAACGGATGAGGTTGAAGTGGGTTGTGTCCGAGTCGCATGGGATGGATTAGATCGCCGAGCACGGATTCTAGATCTTCGGACACGGCGTGAGGGTATCGAGAGCGACCTGCTTCGAGGGACATGCAGACAAATATCAAACTGCGCTGGATCGAAACCCTACTTGGTTTCGATCGATGTCCGGTGCGATGCCATCACGCTTCAATCGACACTTGAGAACCTCGGTTTTCGTGCGACTGCTTATTATCCAGGCCTAATTGCAATCGGCGAGGAGAGAATCGATGGCATCCAGTATACGGATTGTGTTGGGCGTCAATTGAGCGATGGTTGGCAGAATGTCGGAACACTTGATTGGCCAGCGGGAATGCAAATCGCCACGATCGTTGTCGGAGCACGTCCTTAAACGCAGCGGTTCGCCGTCAATAACCAACGACTGAGTCATCACTTCTTGGCGCGCTCTCGAAGTTGCTTCGCCAGAAACTTCGCGGTCTCGTCGCCGATGACGTGATAGCCGGCGAGGTTCGGATGCCGGTCGCCAAACCAGCCGGGAAGATCGCGGAAGTGGGCGTCGAGCTGATTGTCCATGACGACGACCGAGTTTCCCTTCACGAACGGCTTGACCCATTCGCGGTGCTGCTCCGGAATCTTGTCGAGCGCGTACCGGCGATAGTTGAGCATGTTCTGTCCCTGAGCCAACTCGGATTGATACCGCGTGTAAACATCGAACAGCGGCAGCTTCTCGTCCTCGGCGACTTGCTTGATGAGCCCGTTGATCCGCGCGTCGGCTTCAGCCGTGAGATAGGGGATGATCGACGTCGGAAAGATCTTGGCCTCTGGGAAATCCTTGTGCAGCCGAGCAATCAGATCGCGGAAGTCTTTCGGGAAATTGTTCGCGAAGTCTTCTCGCTTGCCGTTGTCGTTCAGCCCGTACCGAATGAAGACGTAGTCGATCCCCGGCAGTTTGGCGATCTCGCGGTCGTAGCGACCGCCGGTCAGCAGACCGTGAATGAATTCGCCGTCACGGCCTTGATTGATGACATTGGTCGGAGGCAACTCTTTGTCAGTCGACAGCAAGAGCCGAATCACATCCTCCAAGTGTGGCCCCGCCGGATTCGTCTGGCGGCAGACGCTCCCGATCGTCGTGCTATCGCCGAGCAATAGCACTTGCACCTTTCCTTCATGCTCGGCCATTGCGGGCCGACCAGTCATGACAACCAGTGAGAGGATCAGCAGGACGATGACAAAGCGATTGCGAAACCGATTCATGTGAAGTCTCCTGTTGGAAGGCTGAGAGAGATTCTTCGGATTCCTGTGAGAGCGGGTTCGATTCATGGTTCGAGTTCTCCAATCAATGTGGATGACCAAAGTGATGTTGCCGCTATCTTCCGAAAAGCGGCAGAATCCAGTGCCGTTGGGTTCGTGACACATGGGCGTCACGAACGGGTCGCAGATCATTCGTCATTCGCGAGTTCATCACACGCACGTTCTGGAGAACCGTATGAGTATCGTTTCTGAATTCAAAGCGTTCGTTCAACGTGGCAATGTCGTCGACATGGCGGTTGGCGTCATCATGGGTGGAGCCTTCGGCAAGATCGTGAATTCGCTCGTCGCCGATGTTTTGACGCCACCCCTTGGATACGTCACGGGCGGAGTGGATTTCAAAGCGCTTTCTTTGCAAATGGGCGTCTCGCCGATCAACCCAGGCGGGCCAGCGTCGATCGTCGAAGTGAAATACGGACTGTTTTTGCAAGCGACCTTCGATTTCCTGATCGTTGCCTTCTGCGTCTTTATGATCGTTAAGTTGATGAATCAAATGAAGAAGAAAGAAGAAGCCAAGCCTGCCGCTCCCGCCGAATCGCCGGCCAGCGAAAAGCTGCTCGCCGAAATTCGCGATCTGCTGAAGGCACGCGCGTAGGGGTGTGACAAGAATTCCTGGCCGGGATCAGCCGGAACGCGCTAGCGTCCGGTTCGAGAACTGCTAACCGGGGCTAGCGCCCTGCGGCTAATGGCAATGTCAGCAATGATTGTCACACCCGCGCGTAGGTCCGCAATCGCCATCCAAGTGAGACCCAACGATGACGACACCAAGCAATCCTGTTCACAAGCCAATTGCTGACCTGGAAGTTGGCATGGCACAGTTGCTCGAAGCGCCGCAGGATGGCGGCGCTCTTGAGCTGATCGTGATTCGGCCAACAAAAGAGCAACGGGTGATTCTCGATGAAGCCTGGCTCAGCCCCGCCGCAGGCGTGCAAGGGGACAACTGGGCGAAAGGCTGCTGGAAGTCGTTGCCCGACGGGCGACCAGACCCAGATGTGCAAGTCACGATCATGAGTGCTCGATTGGCTCGGTTGGTCATGGGTGAAGACAAATCGCATTGGGCGTTGGCCGGAGATCAATTGGTCGCGGACATCGATCTCAGCGAAGGGAACTTGCCTGCGGGTCAGCGGTTGAAAGTCGGCGACGCGGTGTTGGAGATCACGTCGGTTCCGCATCGCGGCTGCGCAAAGTACCGAGCTCGGTTTGGCGACGACGCACTGCGTTTCATCAGCACGGACGAAGGTCGCCGCATGAATCTGCGAGGCATCTACGCCAAGATCATCCAAGCGGGACGAGTGCGGGCGGGAGACGTCCTGAAGAAGGTCGATGCGTAGGACGGCCTTCCCAGGCCAACTGTCTGACTTGCGACGATGTAGGGTGGGACAAGCTCGCTTCGAGCGCCGGCCCACCAGAAAGCCCGCTGAAAATATCTGGTGG
>JAYVQJ010001196.1:0-3427 GCA_043777235.1 Planctomycetia bacterium | reverse complement strand
AACTAGTATCTCGTGCCGATCTCTTTGGCATGAGTTTACGCAATTGTCATTTTCGTTGCCTTCGGATCGCTGCGATTTTCTTCGCGCTCGCCTTCTCGTGGCCGTGTCGAAGTGTTGTCGCGCAAGACTTCAAGTCCGCCAAGACGCTGTTTGGCTGGTCGCTTGCCCCCGAAAAAGAGGACGACGCGGAGCACGACGACAAGATTGTCACCGACCGTCCGCACTTCAGCGAAGCCAGCAACCTCGTGGGACTCGGCCGAGTGCAATTGGAAACTGGCTACTCGTACTTTCGGGACAACGACAAAGGGACGGTCACGCAAACGCATTCGTTCGGCGAACCACTGTTGCGAGCCGGCCTCTTCGCCGAATGGTTTGAGTTCCGTCTAGGCTATACATATTTCGTCGAGCAAACGAACGTTTCCGGTGCCCCCTCCACACGCTTCAGTGGCAGCGACGATTTGTACGTCGGAGCGAAACTCGCGCTGACCGAGCAAGCCGGCTGGCTTCCAGAAATGGCGATCTTCCCGCAAGCGCGTGTCCCGACCGGTAGCAGTGCCTTCACCAGCAGCCAAGTTCTGCCTGGCTTCAACTTCGCCTACAGTTGGGTCATCACCGATTGGCTAGAGTTGGAATGCAACACACAGCTCAATCGCCGCCGCGACGACTCGAACCATTACTACACCGAGTTCATTCAGACGGTGAATTTCGAGTACGAGCTAACGGAACGCATCGGCGCGTTCACCGAATGGATCACGTTCGTCCCCAGCGGAGCCTTAACCGCAGAGACGCAGCACTATTTTCACGGCGGCTTCGTCTATTTCGTGACGAATCACATCCAGTTGGACATCCACTCGGCCGTCGGCCTGAACCGGGCCGCCGCCGATCTCGCTTTCACCGGTGCGGGCTTCTCGATCAAGTATTGATCGGATCAACGTCGCATTCGTGGCGTCGGGGTGATTCCGCGAGACGTCGCAAGCGACAAGGTTGCGAAGCCCTCCGAGTCGGACCACAATAGCCGCTCGTTTTTTGCCGACTTGAATCCGCACACAGGTGATTTTGTGAATTCCTTCCGAGGCACATTGCTTCGTCCTCAAACCGGGCCAGTGGCCAAGATTCCCATTTATGCCACTCACGCGGATCGCGATGCTCTCCGAGCCGCCTGCCGTTTCAACGCCGAAGTCATGGACTTCCTTCGACCGCACGTCCGAGCTGGCATTTCCACTCGCGAAATCGACCAGTTGGCTTACAGCTACACGATCGAGCACGGACACACACCGGCGTGCCTGGGCTACAACGGCTTTCCCAATACCGTTTGCACCAGCGTCAACGAAGTCGTCTGCCACGGCATCCCCAACGATGACGTGCTGAAAGACGGAGACATCATCAATCTCGATCTGACGACCATCGTTGCCGGCTGGCATGGAGATTCGTCGGAAACATTTCTGGTCGGAAACGTCACGCCTCAAGCGAAACGCTTGGTGCAAGCCGCCTTCGACGCGATGTGGGTCGGCATCCGAGCCATCAAGCCATTCGGCCGAGTCATCGACATCGGCCGCGCCATCTATCGCTTCTCGAAGGATCAAGGCTTCGAGATCGTTCGCGAATTTCAAGGTCACGGCGTCGGTCGCAATTTCCATCAAGAGCCGGGCGTTCCGCACTTCCCAGATCTGCAATCTGGCAAAGCAGTCATCCGCCCCGGCACCTGCCTGACGATCGAGCCGATGCTCAACGAAGGGAATTGGAAAACCGAGATCGACAAGGCCGACGGCTGGACCGTTCGCACTCAAGACCGCCGCCTCTCCGCTCAGTTTGAGCACACGATTTTGATGACTGAGAAAGGCCCGGAGATTCTCACACTCACGAAGCACGGCCCTCGAGAAGGCCACAACTTTTGAGCTTCCGCAACTCCATGTGACGGACGTTCGAACTCGTCACGACCAACGCTTGCTGACATTCATCTCACTTCGTATTCTCCCCCGCTCGCACACCAGCCCAGGTGGCGGAATTGGCAGACGCACTAGCTTCAGGAGCTAGCGAGCGCAAGCTCATGGAGGTTCGAGTCCTCTCCTGGGCACTGTTGGATTGTGCATATCTCGGCACGAGACGGAAAGCCCCGGAAACTCCGGGGCTTTTTCGTTATCACGGGGCGGACGGACGACCGAGTTACCGTCCGGTTCGCTGATTTCCGCTCCTGAGTGAGTCTGATTGTGAATCGCTTTGGCGAAGTGCTGGTCAGTGACCTGTAAGTAATGTTTCGCCGCGACCAGTTGCGAGTTACCCATCCAGGCCGTGACGACGTGGAGCGGAAACGTCTCGGCCAATTCGGTCTCGCGGGTGCTGCGGAGATTCTGAAAGAGCTTCGGCCACGGCGTCAGGCCAGCTCGCGCGATGATTCGCTCCAGTTGAGTTCGCCAGTTGAGTTCGCCAGTTGAGTTCGCCAGTTGAGTTCGCCAGTTGAGTTCGCCAGTTGAGTTCGCCAGTTGACGTTTCCATCGCGACGGCGAGCGATCACGAATTCGCTTCCCGCTTCCGCTTGATCGAACGCCGCTTCCAAGTAGGGGCGGAGTTCGGGAAACAGCGGGACCAAGCGAGACTCTTTCCCCCTCGTGATGCTCCGTCTTTGGGCTTGTGACGGTCATCCTCGCCGTGCGTCCCGGGCCGTCGGACCATGCCGCAGTCGATCTTCCCGCCGAAGTGTGGATCGAGACCGGGCTCGACGCGAAGGAATTCCAAACGCCGACTGACCCAACCTGGTTGCAACTGTTGTGCGCCGAGTCCTTCGGAATCGCGAAGCCGCGCCGGCTCTTTGCCGCCGTGAGGGGCGCTCCGGCACCGATGGGCAGCGGGTGTCATCCTCTGGACGCGGACGCCAGTGCCGATGAATCTACCGCCATCGAACACGAGCGTGCTCGGCCGGTACACGAACGCCGTCGAGTTCGCCGCCGGAACGAGTAGTCGAAAACATGCACCTCGTCATCGTGGGCGGCGGCCCCGCTGGAGCCGTCGCCGCTACGACGCTCGTGGGGCGAGGGCACGACGTCACGCTCTTGGAAGCGAGCCCTTATCCTCCGCAAAAAGTTAGCGAGTGTCTGTCGCCCGGAGCCAACGAGATGCTCCGGACGCTCGGTCTTCTCGACGGCATGAAAGCCGCCGGCCACTTGCCAACTCTGGGCCATCGCGCCTTCTGAGGGAGCACCGTTCCCACCGAGCGTGACTTTCTTTTCGGCACGAAGGGTGAAGGCTGGCATCTCGATCGACGGCGCTTCGAGTCGGACCTGGCGCAGATCGCGGTCGCCGGCGGTGTCGATTGGCGCACAGATCACCGCATGCGCGATTTTCGCCGCGAGCGCGATCGTTGGCATCTCGCTGTGGAGTCACCGGGCGGAGCGATTGAACTCGAACCCAGTTTTGTGATCGACGCCACCGG
>JAYVQJ010001195.1:0-13538 GCA_043777235.1 Planctomycetia bacterium | reverse complement strand
TCGTCACGCGGAGCGGTGACGGCTACGTAGCCATCATCGCTCCGCGTGATGAGCCGAACGCTTCACACAGCGCAGTTATTTTCTGCGATCGGTATTAGCAATTCGGAATGCGTCGGAGGACCGTGACTTCAGGGGGACTTTGGCGCGAACGCGACGGCAATTTGTTCTTTGAGCCAGCGTCGAGTGGTTTGATAGAGACCGGCTCCGAGCGAGTCGTAGGCATGGCCGGGAATCGTCAGTCGGCCGGTGATGCCGGAGGTGAGTTGAGACGATTGCGATTCATCGAACGCGACGCGGACGGTGACGCGCGGTTCGGGAAATTCGTAGTTCATCTCGCGAACTTTTTGAGTCGCCTCTTTGTCGGCGATTGGTCGAACGGCTAACGGGCCTCCGGCCATCACCGTCACGGCGGCGTGCGGCGGGATGTGGCTGGCTCGCGGAGTCACTTGGCGAACTTGTCCATTCAGGCGACCGGTCCCATGAAGGCGGAGTCCGACACTCGCGTCGGCGTGAAGATCGAGAACATCCGTTTGAGCGACGCTGGCAAGAAATTCCTTGCGCGTGTCGTCACCGATCGCGAGCAACTCGTCACCCTCGTGAGCAAACGTGCCGAGCAGCCACGGCAGCGAACGAGACATGACTCGGCCCGATTGCGGAGCGATCACGGTCAGCGTGTCGAATTGCCGACGCTTCTCGGCCAGACGCTTTTCCAAAGCCTCTTTGTTTCCTGACTCGATTTGAGCGTCCACGGTCTTCTGTTCTTTCAGCAGCCGGTGATATTTCAGTTCCGATTGTCGCACCGCAGCCAACAGATCGCTGACTTCGGTTTCGAGTTCGAGGTTCTGCAACTCGAAGAGCAGATCGCCCGCGTTGACCTCTTGCCCGTCGCGGACATGCACGGCCACGACGAAGCCGGGACTGCCGGCACGGACAACGGCAAGATCGCGATGCTCGACGAAGCCGGGAGCCGTGCGAGTCGCGGGCCACGGTGCGGAGAGGACTCCGCCGACCGCAACCCCGACAGCGACGATGACGAACGCCGCTCGCGCAAAGCGGGCCGGGCGGATTGAGATCAGATTCGCTGCGTCGCGCAACCAGCCAAGCAGCGTCTTACCGCTCCAGATCATCAGGCCGACGATCGCCAGCGACAGTCCGAGGCCGTGAAACAATGCGGAGGCGGTGATAACCAGACCGATCGTCACCAACATTCGCCAGACGAGAGCCGAGAAGCCGTAGGCGGTGATGAGTCGCGATCGTAGCGGCGATTCACGCACGCCGGTGGATGACGTGCCGAACAACACTCGCCGCACGATTCGTTTCACTGAGTCGTTGCCGCGCGGGGCCAGATTCGACAGTTCCAACAAATCCGACAGGATGTAGTAGCCGTCGAACTTCATCAGCGGGTTCGCGTTGAAGACCAACGTGCTGAAGCCAGCCATCACGATGACGTTGTACAAGAGATGTCGCGGCCATTCGGCGTCGACGTGTCGCCAGAGCAGTAGCGCGACGGCGGCGATGATCAACTCGACGTACATGCCGGCGGCGGCAATCTGAATGCGCTGCCACTTCGAACGGAACCGCAGCGACGACGTGACATCGACATACGCGACCGGAGCCAGCAGCACGAAGATCACTCCGGTCTCCGGCACGGTTCCGCCGAGTCGTTTGCAAGCCACGGCATGTGAGGCTTCATGTACGATCTTCAGAACGAGCCATGTCAGCGTCAGCCACAGCCAGTTGTCGGGATCGAGGATTGTGCGAGCAGACTTCGCGAACTCAGGCCACGCTGTGTTCAATGTGACGAGTGCGGCCATGCCGATGATCGCCGCGACGAACATCACGGGCATCGAATGAACCCAGCCACAGAATTTCGTGAGCGTCGTCGCCAGCCGATTCGGATTGCCGAGCGGAATCTTCAGCCACAGCGGGTTGAATCGTTCGAGTGTCTTTCGTTGTTGGCGTTGTTCGATCGCGGCGGCCCACGGCTTGGCTCGCGACAGGCCAGCGTCGGTTGCGGTCGCGAGGCCATTCTCCAGCAGCCAAACGAGAATCGTGACCGCTTGATCCTCGGTGAATGCGTCTTGGACCGTCTCGCGAGCCGTCAAACTGATTGCCTCAGCCGCCGTTGTCTTTCCGTCGAGCAGTGAGACGAACGTGTATTCCGCCAATCCGATCCTGAAGAAGCGGTGCTGCTCACGGCACTCGACGTGATACCACACACCGCCGCTGGAACGCTCCGGTCGAAACACGAGGTCCGGCCGCAGCTTCACGCGCGTTTGCAGAAGATCGCGAGTCGATTCATCGCGCAACATTGCTCACCAACCCAATCTGAGCAGTGCGGCTTCGAGCGGACGGTGGAACAAAATCCAGCCCAGCATCCGTTGGCCGGCAGTAATGTCGGCGGTCCCTTTCATGCCGGGACGCAAACGGCCTTGCGAATTAGGCAACTCCACTTCGGCGATGAAGACGTGCGATTCATCGCGGACTTCTGATCGCGGATGGATGCGACGCAACTTGCCGGTCAACGTCTCGCTCGGAAAGGCGTCGAGCGTGACAGAGACTTCTTGTCCTGCGGCGATGTGTCGGATGTCTGGTTCGGGGATCGCGACCTCGACCAGCATCTGATCGAGCGGCGCGATCTCAAACATTCGGTCGCCGGTTTTCATCGGCACTCCTTCGGACTTTTTCAAGTCGCCGGTGATGACGAGTCCGTTGATCGGGCTGCGAATTTCGAGATTCTCGCTGCGATGTGTCAGTAGCTTGCGGCGCGTCTTCAGTCGTTCGACGTCGTACCGCGAAATCTCAGCGGCACCGATGTCTTGTTTCGCAAGGTTCGTGTCTCGTTCCTTCGACGCGCGTTGTTGTTCGGCATCGACGCCGGCCAATTCCCAATTGATCTCGCGCGGGTCAATGCGTGCGAGCAATTGTCCTTCCGTGACTGTCTCGCCCGGCTCCACCAGCGACTTTTCGAGCGTCCCTTCAAACGGTGCCGCGACGAAGCGGCGCACGACTGGTTGCAATTCGCAATCGCAGGCGACCTCGTGAGTCATCGGCAACGTCAAACAGGCCAGCCCCAGCAAGGCGGTCAGCAACAATGTTCGCTTCTGCGACGAGTCCGGTGACGCGCCGAGTTTTTTCAGCAGTCGCCGCAACGTGGATGGTTCGGCTCGACGTACCAATATCAACGGCGATCCCAATCGTTCGCTCGCCGCTTCCACGAAGCGACGCTGCACGACGTTGTCTCGCAGTTCGCTGCCGCCACACAGCAACCACGCTCCAATTGCAGTTCCATCACACTTTCGAATCGGACTGCCGAGCACCGTCTCGACGCCGAGCAACTCACACAGTCGCGAGTGCGTGAGCAATCCATGTCGCCGCGTGTTCGATTCGGGAGGCCAGACGGTGAGCGAGTCTCGAATCAGGATTTCTTCCAACGTCGCTTCGACCGCCCGTCTCCGTTCCGATTCCGGTGGAGTCGCCGCTTGATCCGAGACCGATGCGAGGAAGCACGATTGTCCTGGCTTCGAGGTCAATCCGATCGCCACGAATCGGCAACTCGTGTGCTTGGCCACATCATCCACCAGTCGCTGGCACGCGGCCAACTGCGAATCGCATGCTTGCAGCCGAGCGACGAGATCGATCACCGCCGCCGCTGCCAGTAATTCGTCTTCGACATGTTTCACGACACGCAGCCCACGCTGAAGCCGAATCGCGCCGGCGGCAGTTTGCAGTAGCGTGATGTTGTGCGGCGTCTGTGTCGCATTGTCGAGAAACGCTCCTGCCAAGACACCGCTTTCCGTGACCGTCTCGACGGGGACGGCAATCAAAACAAATGTCGGTTGGTTTTGTGGCCCGTTCGCAGCCTGTGCGACCGCCTTAAACGTCGCCACGACAGTGTCACGCTTTGCCGCGGATTGCTCGGCGACTTGCAACAGAGCTTGTTCGAGCGGCTTCTCGGAATCAGGCAGATGATGCGAGAATCGCTTGCTGCCATCAGTTCCGATCCAACCGAGCGAAAAAAGATCGGTCGACTGCCGCGCAAGCTCAGCGACTCGATCCAGCCAACGATCCGCAGGTCCGGCACTCAACGCGGATTCGAAGTCGGCCAACCCGTTCGGCGCACGAGTGAGCCGCGAGGCGACAGCGTCAATAGTGGCTGAGGGAATTGGCATCGTTGGAAAACAGGAAACGTCGCCGTGACCTTTTTGGGCTCCTTCGTTTCCTTCTGTTCAAATCCGGAAACCAATTTTGTCAGCGGTTAGAAATTGAACAGAAGCAAACAAAAGGAAACGAAGAAGAATGACCGAGACCGGGTTCTGAGGCCGAATTCGGGAAATGAATTCGGGAAGCGGCAGAGGTGAGAGAAGTCACTGCTTGACTGGCTTCGCGGGCGTCGTGGGTTTGATCGTAACTCGATCGCTACTTGGCGTGTTGGTTTTCTCTTTTTCTGGCAGGCCGGGGATTTCGAGAAAACTCTTGGCACCGCTGCGATATTTGAAGCCGGGGTTCGGGATCAGGACGCGGACGCGGACGGTTTGACTCTCGGCGTTGATGACTGGCGAGATGATTTCGATTTTGCTGTTCGCTGGCTTCTTCTCGCCGTCGATGCGGACGAGCAAGGCTTGATTGGGTTGCAGGCTCGATGCGACGCTGGCGGGGACCGAGAAGACGACAGCCAGCGGATCGAGTTGCACAACGGTCATCACGATCGGATCGGTCGGAGCGACGAACTCGCCAGTGTCGCGGTGAATGTGCGTGACGAATCCGTCGATCGTGGACTTCACCGTCCGCTGATTGAGTTGCAGGCGAATTCGTTCGTGGTCAAGCGATTTAATCTCTTGATTCTCTTTCGCCGCGAGGACGTGCGCGTCGGCGACCTCTTGTTCGAGTTCGGCTCGGAAGATTTCCTCTTCGCTGGCGTTGCCTCGGTCGCGAAGCTGCTTGAGCTTGTTGAGTCGATCGGCTCGTAGCTTGAGTTCCGCCTCGGCGGACTTGAGCGCACTGATGGCGTCACGCTGGGCGCGAGCCACTTCGAGTGTCGCTTTGAGAACGTCTTGATTCAGCTCGGCGAGCGGTTGGTCCTTCGCGACCTTGTCACCCTCTTTGACGAGGACGTCGATGATGATGCCCGACTCGACGGCGGCAACGTCGATCGTGCGATACGGCTCGGTGAAGCCTTCGATCTCGGCGGCACGCCCGTTTGCGGCGAGCAACGCCACGCCGAGCGTCACGCAGAACGATGCCAGAACTTTCTTGGTCATGTCGGATCTCCCATCAAGCGAGTGAGCGTGGCGTCGCGCTGGCCCTCGGAGAGGAACAGTTGGCGGCGTTGGCGGTCGTGAGTTTGTTCGGCGTGCGCTTGCACACGGCGCACGGCTTTCGTGAGGTCGGTGGTGATCTCACTGGAGCGATTGGGCAGGCGCAGCATCTCGGCTCGCAGCCAGTCGCCGTGTTGAATGAGCAGGTCGTCTTCGGCCGAGATGAAGAATTGGGCTGAGCCGGGATCGCCTTGCCGAGCGGCTCGCCCGATGAGCTGTCGATCGACGCGGCTGCTGTCGTGTTGCTCGGTAGCGATCACATGCAAACCGCCACGTTCGATGGCGGTCGCGTCGGGTTTGATGTCGGTGCCTCGTCCGGCCATGTTGGTTGCGATGGTGATGGCTCCACTCTGCCCGGCTTGCGCGATGATGTCGGCTTCGTCTTCGGTCTGCACACCGTTGAGCAATCGAAATGGCAGGCGAGCGGCGGTCAGCGTCGCGGCGATTCGCTCGCTGGCCGTGATCGAGCGCGTGCCGATCAGCACCGGCCTACCGGTCAAATGTAGGTCACGAACGGCGAGCGCGACGGCATCCCATTTGGCGTCGGCGGACGCGAAGAACCGAGTCGCCAACAATTGGCGGCGGCAGGGACGGTGCGTTGGGATCGGTGAGACGCTCAAGCGATAGACATCGCGAAACTCTGCTTCGCTGCCGGTCGCTGTGCCGGTCAGGCCGCAAAGTCGGCGGTACAGCCGCGAGAATCTTTGCCGAGTGATTCGCGCAAGCGATGACTTTTCGGCGGTGACCGGGACTCCTTCGCGAACTTCGATCGCTTGATGCAAGCCATCACGCCAGGTTCGTTCTTCAAACAGCCGGCCGGTCGAAGCATCGACGATGACGACCTTCTGGTCCTTGATCACGAATTGGACATCGCGGCGGAAGATGTATTTCGCGCGCAGAGCTTGCTCGATGTAGACGGTCCAAGGGCGGAGCAAGCATTTGAGCGGCAGTTGATCGGCGTTCTCCCACGCTCGCGAGTTTCCATTTTCGGTGAGTCGTACTGAGACAGCGGCGCGGTCGATGAGGATGTCTTCCGGCTCGGTCAGTCGATCGGCGAGTTGTCGCGCTGCGATGTGAGCAGCGGCGTCTTCGGCGGGACGATCCGAGTCCATCGACAGCAGCAGCGGTGAGCAGGCATCGTCGATCAATACGTTGTCGATCTCATCGACGATCGACGCGGCGAGCGGTCGTTGCAGAGTGTTTCGCATTTCGGACGCGGTGCCGCGCAACAGTCGCAGGAAGTCTGTCCCCAGCGGCTGATCGGCCAGTTGTCGCAGCACGACTTGATCGCGGAGGTAATCGAAGCCGAATTCAGACCCGGCCGCGAACGTGACATCGCACGAATACGCCGCGCGTTTTTGTTCCGACGTCGTATCGGATTCGACAAGCCCAACGGTCGCTCCGAGCACTTCGTACAGCGGCTTGAGCATCTCGCAATCGCGTTTGGCCAGATAGGCGTTTGCTGTCGCGACATGCACACCGCAGCCAACGAGCGAATACAAGAACGCGGGAAGTATCGCGGCGAATGTCTTTCCTTCACCGGTCTTCATCTCAGCGATTGACTCGGAGGCAAGGACCGATCCGGCCAACAATTGCACGTCGTAAAGCTCGATGCCGAGCGTTCGCTTCGCCGCTTCACAAACGAGCGAGAACGCGGCGGCCAGTGTGTCTGCATCAAAATCGAACGAGCGTGCCTTGTGGAGACTGTCGCGCAGATCATCCGCGCGGCTGGTGAGTTCTCGTGGAGCCAGATCGGTCAGCAAAGTAGCTCGCGATCGAATGTCGGCAATCAGTCGCTGCGGATCGTTCAACGCGCGCGAGACCGATCGTCGCGTGAGAGAGGCACGACCAGCGTGATTCGGTGGATCGAGAAGTACAGTCGACATAGAGCGGGCTGGGATCAGGTCGCAACGTTATTGGTTCGGTAATCGCAACGGTTCGGGAGCCGGTGGGACCGCTGGGATCGGAATTGTGTTCGGCACAGAGTTGATGATCGCTTTGGGATTCTGCGCGGGAGCAACTTGCGCGGCTCCTTCTTGATCGACGCTCAGCAGAATGCCGGTGGCTCGTTTGAGTCCGACGACGGACAGCACATAGGCGACTTGCGAGGCGGTGTAGTCGGCCTCTTCGGTGGTGACTCGCTCTTGCGCATCCAACAGGTCTTCCAACAAAAAGCTGATGGTTTGGTCGTTGCCGGGAAGCAGCTTCCAACGTTCTTCGAGGTACTGAGCTTCATTCTCGGCAGCGACCATTGCTTGGAAGTGGCCGAGCATTTCCTGGTAGGCGGTCTCGGTTTCTCGGACGGCGATTTCGACTTCCGTCATCGCGGTCTCGACGGACGCTTCAAAGAGCTTGAGAGCTTTGGCGAGTTCCCATTGGCGACGCGACTGACGCGACTTCGCGGCTCGATTGCCCAGTGGCATCTCAAAATAGAGACCGATGTTGTAACCCGGCTGCCCTGTTTGGAACGGTTGAACCCAAGCTTGATTGATATCTCCCGAACCGCGCAAGCCAGCAACATAAGTTCCAAGCAGCAGGTCGAGCTTCGGCAGCACTTCATTCTTCGCGACTTCCAGCCGCAAGCTTTCAGCCTTCAACCGTTGAATCGCGGAGAAGATGTCGGGGCGATGTGTGAGTGCGGTCTCCACGGAACCGCGCAAGGTGATGTCTAGCTCTTCGGACATCGGCAGTTCGCTGGGAAGCAATTCGATCTGCGTGCGGTCTTTCAATTCCGGCGAGTTGACCAGCAGCCGCAGCCGTGATTCGGCATTGCGGATGGCGGTCTCGCTACGAACGATTTCCGCACGACGGCTAGCGACGGCGGCTTGTGCTCGCAGGATTTGGCGGCGGATCGAATCGACTCCTTGCCGATCTTCGAGCATCTTCTGCGTCTTGACGGCTCGTTGCAGCAACCGCTCTTTTTGCAATCGGTTTGCGCGGGCGCGGTACAAGTTCCAGTAAGACTCATACACGGAGACGAGATGCGTCTGCATGTCGATGAGCAGCTCGGCTGACGAGATTTCGGTATCAAGCGCTGCCAACACGATCCGGCTTTGCGCGACGGTCTCTCCTCCTCCGCGCAGCAACGGCTGCGTGAAATTCATCTCGATGCGCGACGTCCCTTGGTTGTTCGGCCGGAAGAAAGCAGAGTTCGTATCTTGGTAGCCAATCCTTTGTGCAACATCGAACTTGCCGCCGTTCGTCAGGTTCTTGCGGAGTCCGGCTCTGGATTGCAGTTGGCTGTTGAGGTAGCGAGTTCGACCCGGACCGGCTGTCAACACACTGCCAATGGGATCGTTCTTGTTGTCGTAGGTCGTGTCGAGAAATGAGACCCAATCGAAGTTGGCTTGTTCTTCGAAGATCATGGTCTCGCGAATAATGGGATCAATCCGCATCGCGATGACTTGCGGCGAATGTTCGATGGCCTTGAGGACCAGAGTTTCGGCATCGACGTCCATGTTCTTCATGTTGGCTCGCAACGGCCGATTGATGGTCGCGTCCCACCACGGTGCGAAGTCCTTCGGCAGTTCGGTCAGTTGACCTGGCTGGACCGGGAGTTCGACTTTCGCGGGATACGACGTGGCTCGCTGAGCAAACGGTTCGATCAAACTTTCCGCTGGGACTGCTCCCGCGTCTTCTTGATTGGGACAGGACTCGCAATGCACCTGTTGGATTCTGGTCACCGGCTTGGATTGCGGTGCGCGCGATTTGTTCGCGGTGACTCGCGAACGGGGTATGACCTCGTTGAACGTGTTGATAACGATCGCGTCTTCGATTTCAGAGGACGTCCGCGTGGCGGTCGGCGAATAGGGCGATCGCTGCTCCGATGACGCTGGCAGCAGATTGGAGAACTGCCCCGGATTGTCAGGGAACTGTGACCACTGAATCTTGTCAGAGACACGCTGGGTCGGCGGCGCATTGAACGCATTGTTCGGCACTGGGTTCGGCACCGGGACGTTGGCGAAAGGTGCCGTCGTCGGCGTGCTATTGGCTTGCGCTTGCTTGTTGAACGGCGAGTCAACCGGTGGCACGGACGCGGGGATGCGGCCGCCGGTTGCTTGGTTGGGGCTGGTCACACCGCCGTTGGGAACGGGCGTTGGAAATCCATTCGACGAGTGCGACGAGCGATCCGCAGACAACGGCCAATCAGGGAGACGCGCGGGCGGGAAGGTGCCCACGGTGCCAATCGGCTCGTTGGCTGCTGCTCCAACCGGAGATCGAACGGCTTGCAGCGGAGTGGCCTGCCTCGGCGCTGCGGCCGGAGAATTTGCGGTCTGTGGCTTTTTGAAACTAGGCAGCGACGAACTCAGCGGCAATGAATTGGGCTGAGCAGGTGGCAAGGAATTTGGTTGGACGGTTTGACGTCCCGTAGCAGTCGTCGGTGCTGTGTTGACGACTCTCGCTCCCCCGCGTACCGACGGTGAATGTTGCCATTGTTCGGGGACAACAATTGGCCGCGCCGCGCTGGCATTGGACCCCGACCACTCTTGCGCACGAACTGGCCGCGCGACGGCTGATCCGGCCACCGTAATGGTGACGGTCAGCAGTCTGCTGATCCAATCCGTCCAAGTAACGCGCTTCATGTGATCTCGCCCACGGCGCAAGAAGTCCCGTCCGAACACAGTCCATCCATGTCGTCCTATCGGCAAAATCGGATTAACCGGTTGAGTTTGTTCAAACTGCCGAATCGTCAAAGTTCGCAATGTTAGGATCGTGCTTCGCCTGACGTTCCGATCGTTCGCTGTTCTCGCCACTTCTGCCACAAGGAATTCCAGAAGCGGCAGAGATTGCCGAACCGTTCGACCCGGTTGATGGATCGTCCGGGGGCTGACGCCGCCCGGCTCGCCACAATTCTCTCATTCATCGCCGTGCGCTGTTCAACGTGCGTCAATTGCCTCAACCGTCAGAACCGGAGTGGTTGCTTTGACTCCGATGATCGTCGCGGTCGCCGACAGTCCACCTAATCGCTCGGCCTGCCGCCGTCGCTAACCAATTCGGTCGCTGAGCGTGAGAGATATTTGAGCGACACGTTGCCTTAGTGAAACTGCGCGGAAACTCTGTCCTTTAAGGATCATGCCTGTGAGATCATGGAATCTCAAAACGCGGACTCAACTCGCGCTCGCTGAGATGCTCGCGCGGGCAAGACAGACGCTTGAAGAGGCTGAGTCCGAACCGGTGGGACGAGTGCTCGATCTGTCCGAAATGGAAGAACGCGTGCTGATGAGCGCGGCTCCAATGGCCGTCGTGGCTCAAGTGGCGGATGTGGCGACCTTGAATCCGACGGCCAGTTCCGCCAATGGGGCAAGCGCCACCAATGATGCCGCTCATTCCGTCGCGGCTGATCACAACTCGTCATCGACCGCCGACGTGGGTCTCTCGAAAGGTGAGCAACTGGAATTTGTGCTGATGTCAATCGATCAGCAACTTGCCGACGTCGCCTCTGATGCTGCGGCCACCGGCGACTCCGACATTGTTGTTCCGGAAATCGCCGTCATCAATCCGGCCTCGGCGGAAACGCAGGTCGCGATGACATCGAGTTCGAGCCAGCCGGTTGCACCAACGGCGACTGTGCGACACGAGCTGGTCTTCATCGACCCACAACTCGCAGACTTTGAAAAGTTGACGAACAGCATCTGGTCGGCCAACGGTCCGACTCGGCAGATCGACGTCGTGTTGTTGTCGAGCCAGCGTGACGGCATCGAGCAAATATCGAAAACGCTGGCCGAGCATCACGATCTCGATGCGATTCACATCTTGTCGCACGGCGTCGACGGTGCATTAGAGCTTGGCGGTTCATGGCTCAACGCGGCTTCGCTGGAAGCTCGCCACAGCGAGATCGCTCAATGGAGCAACGCACTCACCGCGAATGGCGACATCCTCATTTACGGCTGCAACGTCGCGGCCGATGCACACGGGCAAGCGTTGATCGATCGCCTTGCAGAGATCACCGGTGCTGACGTGGCGGCCAGTCGCGATGTGACCGGCAACGCGGCGCTCGGCGGAAACTGGAATCTGGAATATGCGACCGGTTCGATCGAAGCCGGCATCGCCATCAACAGTCAGACTCAGCATGACTGGAACAGCGTCTTTGCGATTGGGATCGACAACACCACATCCGCTGCGACTGCCGGTGCAGGAGCGAGCTCGCTGACTTGGTCGCACGTCGTCAGTTCGGGCTCAAACCGGATCTTGGTCGTTGAGGTGGCGGTTCATCAATCGGGGGCCAATGAAACAGTCACAACGGTCTCCTACGGCGGCCAGTCCCTGACGCTGATTGGGAGAGTTCAAGACACAAATAAAGAAGAGGCCGAACTGTGGTCTCTGGTCGCTCCCAACGTTGGAACTGCAAACATTGTGGTGAATGTCTCCGGAACCACCACCTTTGCGACAGGCGCGACGGATTACATCGGCATCGACCAGTCGACGCCTCTGGGGACGTTTGCATCTGCCTCTGGAAAGAGTGCAACTCCGACTGTGACAGTCACCTCTGCAGCCGGGGAATTGGTAATCGACACCGTCTCCGTGCAGGGGGACATGTATCCGATTTCTCCGACGGGTTCGGGGCAGACTCAGCTTTGGAATGCCTACAGCGGAACCCACTCCGGAGGCGATGCTGTTGGCGGTGGCAGTTGGCAGAACGGTTCCGCCTCGGTGACGATGTCCTGGAGCGTTAATAAGTCGAATAACTGGGCGATCGGTGCCGTGCCGCTCCACGAGTTTGTGAACGCCGCTCCGGTGGCTGTGAACAATACATACAGTATCAACGAGGATAATTCACTCGCGGTCAACTGGTGGGATACGAACTCGACCAAGCGAGAACAGATCACCTTCTCCGGCAACACATTTGGCGGAGCGCAGGTTCTGCCGAACTACCCGGTTCTGATTACGCTGAACAGTGGCAACCTCGACTACACGCAAACGCAGAATAACGGAGCCGATCTGCGCTTCTTCGACACTGACGGCACGCCGCTCACCTACGAAATCGAGAAGTGGGACGAAACCGGCAACTCGTTCGTCTGGGTTAAGATTCCACAGGTGGACACCACAGGGACTGATTCCATCACAATGTATTACGGTAACGCTACCGCGAGTGCCGGCCAGGATCCGGCCGCTGTCTGGTCCGGTAATGGATACACCGCCGTGTATCACTTATCGGAAGCGACTGGTACGACCGCAGTGGACTCGACAGCCAACCGTTTCTCTGGCGCTCCAATGAACGGCGTTCTGGCAGGCACCGGACAGATCGGCGGTGCGCAAAGATTCGATGGCGTGAATGATTACATCAACCTCGGAACCAACCATGCCTTCGCCAATAGCGTGAGCCAAGTCACCCTTTCGGCGTGGATCAATCCGACCACGGTTACTGGAACTGAAAATGTCGTTGCTCTGTCCATTAATAACGGCGGATCACCATCACTTAATTCCCGCGCGAGCTTCGAATTGGTGAACGGCCAGGTGCAAGTGATCGCTCGGTCGCCGGATGCTCAGGCATCGGGACGGACCGAAACAACCACCGCGACGCTGGCAACAGGCTCTTGGTTCTATGTGGAAGGTGTGGTCGATTACGCCACTGACAAGATCGCAATCTATGTGAATGGTGTCCTCCAATCGTCTACTGCCGGCGGACCCCCGCTGACCGCCGCGACAACCGATAATACGAACTCGGCCAACGCCGCTTTGGGTAGCGAAGATGATGGATCGGGAAGCTACTTTCACGGATTAATCGATGAAGCACGCGTCTCCACGACCGGCCGCAGTGCCGCGTGGATTAAGGCGGATTACCTGTCGACGACGAACGCATTTGTCACTGTTGGCGGCCAGCAATCCGCACCGGCGATAAGCGGCATTTTGGCCAACGACACGGATGTCGATGGCGATCCGATTCACGCTTTGTTGGTTTCAGGGACAACAAACGGCGGACTCACACTGAATGCGGACGGCACCTTCATTTATATGCCGAACGCCAATTTCAACGGCACAGATACATTCACGTATAAAGCGAACGATGGATTGCTCGACTCAAACAACGCCACTGTCACGATCACGGTTAACTCGGTCAACGACGCGCCGTCGGGGACGGACAAGACGGTGACGACGTTGGAAGACACCGTCTCTACGTTTGCGGCCAGCGACTTCGGGTTCACGGACCCCTACGACTCACCGGCCAACGCTCTGTTGGCCGTCAAGATCAGCACGCTGCCGGGAGCGGGCTTGTTGACC
>JAYVQJ010001194.1:0-3436 GCA_043777235.1 Planctomycetia bacterium | reverse complement strand
CACGGCAGTTCGCGGTACTGCGCGGCGAACTTCGCCAGCTCGTCGATGACGGCGACAAGCTTCGCTTGCACAAGCTGCAACGCCTCGCGCATCAGGATGAGGTCGGTGTTGTCGGTGACGTAGCAGCTCGTCGCGCCGAGATGAATGATCCCGCGAGCCGATGGGCAGCGGTCGCCATAGGTGTGAACGTGAGCCATCACGTCGTGCCGCAGTTCCTTCTCGTACTTCGCGGCCAGCGTGAAGTCGATGTCGTCTGTCGCAGATCTCAAATCTGAAATTTGAGATTCTGAAATCTCGATACCGAGTTCTCGTTCGGCTTCGGCCAGCGCGACCCACAGACGTCGCCACGTCGAGTGCTTGCGTTGCTCGGACCACAACTCAGCCATTGGCTTCGAGGCGTAACGCTTGATGAGCGGGTTTTCGTAGACGTCGTGACTCACAGGAACTCGCTTTCCAAACTGGAATTCATAAGCCGCGGAGCGGCGGAGGATTTTAGCCGGGGGCGCAAGCCCCCGGTATCGCGTGAAGAGAACAGAGAAGCCCCGGCGGGGCGACGGATGAATTCGGCGCTTGCAGGTTGCGTCGCCCTTACAGGGCTTGGGTGATGTCCATGCCGCCAACCGGGGGCTTTCGCCCCCGGCTAAAATCCGCCGCCGCTTCGCGGCTCTGAACCCTTCGCCGCTTCACGGCTGATTCATCCATTGCCGCTTCGCGACTCAGTCAACGACGCAACCTACGTTGCTGCTGCGGAGCTTGCAAACCTCATGGGCCGGGTTAATGTCATCGCCCCTCGCTGAAGGAGTCACCCCATGAAGTTCCCGCCTCGATGTTTCCGTGCTGTTTGCTGGGCGGTGCCCGCTCTCCTGGTGAGCGTTGCGATCGCCGCCGATCCGCCACTCGGACTGCCGTCCGTTCCCGTGCCAAGCGACAACCCGATGACGGCCGAGAAGATTTCACTCGGCAAGCAACTTTACTTTGACGGGCGGCTGTCGGCCGACAACAAAGTGAGCTGCGCGAGCTGCCACGATCCGGCCAAGGGATTTTCCAACGGCGAACGCTTCGCCACCGGAGTCGAAGGAAAGAAGGGGGGCCGATCCGCTCCGACGGTCATCAACACAGCGTATGGCTCGCTGCAATTCTGGGACGGCCGAGCGAAGAGCCTCGAAGATCAGGCGCTGGGCCCGATTCAAAATCCGATTGAGATGAATATGACGCTCGACGCCGTCATCAAGAAGCTCAACGGCATCGATGGGTACAAATCGCAGTTCAAAAAAGTCTTCGGCAGTGACGTGACCTCGGAAGGCATCGCGAAGGCGATTGCCGCTTACGAGCGGACGGTCATCTCCGGCAACGCGCCGTTTGATCGCTTCAAGGCGGGAGACCAGAAGGCGTTGTCCGAATCGGCTCAGCGAGGGCAAAAACTGTTCTTCGGGAAGGCTCATTGTTCGGCGTGTCACGCGGGGCCGAACTTCTCGGACAACTCGTTCCACAACGTCGGCGTCGGCATGGACCAGAAGGATTTCGACAAAGGCCGAGCCGACATCAGCAAGCTCAGCGGCGACACCGGAGCCTTCAAGACCCCGACGCTCCGCGAGATCGCCAAGTCCGGCCCGTACTTCCACGACGGCAGCGCGACGACGCTGGAAGACGTGATCGACCACTACGCCAAAGGAGGCATCGCCAACGAGTGGCTCGACGAAGAAATTTTTAATATCAAAATCGCGCCCGGCGAGAAGGCCGACTTGGTGAAGTTCATGGTCGAGGGCCTGAGCAGTCCCGACTACCCGGATCACAAAGCCCCGGAGTTGCCGAAATAAACCTGGAGTGCGGTGGCTCGACACCGCCCTCCATTCAAGTACGTTTGAGCTTCAACGCCGAACAAATCTGCGAATGGTCAAGAACTTTCCGGTTCGACGGTCTCGTGAAATTGGAAAGCCGCTTGGTTCTTGAATGGAGGGCTGCGTCAAGCCGCAGCACTCCAGGGATTTAGAGGTGCCACATGGCCGTTCAAGAGTTGCTCGAACAAGTGCTGCAATTGCCGACCGCCGAGCGAGCGGAAGTTGCGGCGGAGATTCTCTTCAGCTTGCACGCTGAGGAATTCGACGACGCTGACGAACAAGCGTGGATGTCCGAGATTCAGTCACGTCGCGAAGAGGTGTTGCGTGGCGAAGTGAAGATGCGAAATTGGTCCGAGGTCCGAGCCGAAATCCTGAACGAACTGCGGCAGCCGAGGACGGCATGATTCATGCAGATTCGTTTCAGCCCTCAATATTTCACGCGAAGGCGCGGAGACGCGAAGTGATTGAGAAAATGCAATCTCTTTTCTTCGCGGCTTCACGCCTCCGCGTGAGTCAAAAACTCACCGTTCCATGCCGCCAGAGAGCGACAAAGCGGTCGCCGCTCGACCTGCGATGACGATGCTGAATTAGTGAGACAACCGTGATTCGACGGCGTGATGTATGACCACACTGGAACAAGCCATTGAGCAGCTTTACGCCGCGTTCGAGGGCGTGCCGAAGCCGCAACAGATTGACGGGTGTCCGCACTGCATAGATGAGAAAGGGATCGACAAACTTCTGGCAACGCCACTTCGTCAGCTCTCTCCCGATGATTTATCGGCGTATGCGTTCTCCGCGTTTCTGACAGTTGGCGATAAAGCGGACTACCTTTATTTTCTTCCTCGAATTTTGGAGATTTCGATTACTGATGACTCGTGGGTGCCAGATGTGGAAGTCACTGGACGAGCAATTCGGGCTGCTGAGCCCGAATCGTGGACTTTGAACCAGAGAACCGCTCTCTTGAACTTTCTCGAAGCGGTGATCAACACGGCTATTCAATCTGGTGAATACTATCGCCTTGATGATTGGCTATGTGCGATTGCACGTATGGACTTTGACGTCGGTCCCTACCTGAAGCTGATTTCAAGATCGAAGGACGCCGTGCTCGCGTACTTCGAGGACAATGTTTGTGGGCTTCAACGTGGCAAACTTTCCAGCGCGTACTGGGAACTTCCATCGCGAGGGCATGACACAATCATCGAATGGCTACAGTCCGAGGAAGTTCAAAAAATGGCATTTGAAGCGTATGGATTCGTAATGGAACAACGCACCTAATTGATCCCCCAACCGCAGGCTCTTCGCTTGCGGCTCCCACGAAAGGAAAGACTCATGCTTCGATCAATGGCGTTTTTGTTGTGTGGTGCTGTGACTCTCACGGCAGTGGCTCTGACGGCGGTCGCTCAGGACGCGAAGCCGACGACGGTGTTGAGCGGGATTGATAACCCGACGGGCGTCGCGGTGCAGTCGGCCACCGGGCATGTCTTCATTGCGGCTCATAGCGGCGTCCACCGCTTCGATCCCAAGAGCGGCAAGGCTCACGTCGAGATCAGCGGGTTCCCGACCGACATCTACGGCAAGGGGCCGAAGTACAACATCGG
>JAYVQJ010001193.1:0-3441 GCA_043777235.1 Planctomycetia bacterium | reverse complement strand
GCTAGCCCCCGGTTCGTTGAGTCTTTCGGCGTTCCGAACCGGGGGCTAGCGCCCTCCGGCTGATTTGACGTTTTGGAACGCTCGCCCTCGCTGACGCTTCGGGTTACGGGGCGAACCGGCCGATCGTAGGTTTGCTCTGCGAACGCTCCCTTGCACCAATAGATGTATCCATCGGGGCCGAGATACGGTCCATGCAAATCGTTCGCGCAGCCAGTGAGCGTGTTCCCTTTGAACCACTCTTCTCGCTTGTCGGCCACGCCGTCGCCGTCGGTGTCGGTCAGCTTCCAGATGCTGGGCGGAGCGGCCACGTACAGCGAACCGTCGTACCACAACGTCCCCTCCGGAAACATCAGCTTGTCGGCGAACACGCTGCTCTTGTCGAACTTGCCATCACCGTCGGTGTCTTCGAGCCGCATGACTCGATGCGGCTTGTCGATGAGCTGCTTGGCCGACGGATCGTTCGTGCCAGAAGAGTCGGAGGCATACAGCCGCCCCTCTTCGTCGAAGCTCGCCGTAATCGGCCGATTGATTAGCGGCGGGCCGGCAACGAGCTCAATCGTGAAGCCTTCCGGCAATGAGAAGACATGGCCGTTCAGCGGAACCTCAATCCGTTTAAGTTCGGCTGCCGCGGCTGTTGTCGGTACGACGTTTTTCGCGGGAGGATCGTCCGAACGGAGTTGCCGGTTCGTCGAACCCATCGAAATCACGGCGAGAATGAGTGCGACGAACGCAAGCAGCGGAAAGACTCGACGCATGGCATGTTCCTTGGTCCGAAACGAGACGAAATCGCGGCACGATCATGCCGAGACAGAGACAGAATTCCCAGCCCGTAGTCGGGACCAAGATCGAGCCGGTGTGACAATGAATCTATGCACCGCCATTAGCCGCAGGGCGCTAGCCCCGGTTGTCGACACTCGAACCGGACGCTCGCGCGTTCCGGCTGATCGCTCCCATGAAATCTTGTCGCACCCGATCGAGAGGGCTGCTCATATTCCATCGTCTTGTGATGCAGGTCCAGCCCGGCTACGTTGCCAGACAGAGCCGTCCCACACAGGAGCCAACCATGCCCGGAATCACTGTTGCCGTGCTCACGAATGCGGCGGGAGCACATCTTGGAGCTTACCTCGCTGGGCTTGCCGTGACCGATGAGGTGGAGGTGGTTGTCGTCGCCGATCCCAGCGGAGAAAGTGAAGCGTCGGCAAAGAAGACGCTCGGCTCAAAATTGAAGAGCTACGAGCGTGATCACGTCAAAGTTCTCACCGAGCACAAGCCGGCGATGGCGCTCGTCACGATGGAAGCAGTGCAATCTCCGCCGGTCATTCAGGCGGCGCTGGAGGCGAACTGTCATGTGCTCGCCGAGAAGCCGTCCTGTCTGCGGGCCGAGGACTTCGAGCCGCTCGTCCGATTGGCGGACATGAAACATCGGAATCTGTCGTTGGCATTGGCGAATCGTTTGCTCGGCACCGTGCAGGCAGCGCGGAAGCTGATTCTGTCGGGACAGCTCGGAAAACTTTTCGGAAGCGAGCTGCACATCGTCGCCGATCAGACGCGGTTGAAGAGTCCGACGTATCATCAATCGTGGTTCGCCGACCGAGCACGTTCCGGCGGCGGGCATTTGATTTGGCTCGGCATTCATTGGCTCGACCTGGCGATGTACATGACCGGCTCGAAGATCGTCGAGGCGGCTGGCTTCATCGGCAACGTCGGCGGTCAGCCGTTGAAGATCGAGGACTCCGCTTCGATGGCGTTGAAGTTCGACAACGGCACATTCGGCACGATGACCAGCGGCTATTACCTCGATAAGGGCTATCACTCGCACATCAAGATTTGGGGATCGCACGGTTGGTTGCAGCTCGACCTGCACGGCGGCGAACCGTTGCAGTGGTACAGCACGAAAGACTCTCCGCCACAGATCAAGAAGTACGAAGGCCCGTCCGGCCCAACGGACTACACCCCGTATGTCAAAGAATGCGTCCGCGCCGCGATGGGACTCAATCCACCGCCGCTCACCGGTGCGGAAAGCCTGCACGCCCTGAAGACCGTCTTCGCATGTTACCGCGCGGCCGAGACCGGGCAGTCGCAGAAGGTGACGTGATCAATGCGAGCACGGTCGGCTGCTGAAAAAGCAACGGCCCTTGCCTGACCTGACGCCCCGTCCCGCGCCAGCTTGCCGCGGCGAGTATTCACGGCGCGACTCGATGCGTAGAAATCTCGTACCGCCGAGCGGTTCGAATCCAGCTCGCTTTCGCGACGATTCCGCGCGGCCTACGCTCATGGCGGTCCTCGGCGTCATCAAACGACACCGCCGAAGCAGTGTCGAGTTCACCAAACTCGCGTCGTATCGCCGAACTCAATCGTCAGCCCTCTCACCGATCGACGAGTTTTCGGCGAGCCCCATGCAATCCCAACTAGAGAACTTTTGCCGAGAACTCTCGCACTGACAAAGCCGCTCACCCACCAGACGCAAATGCTCATCTCAATGAAGTGACGTGGAGTGGAAGATTTGACGACGTTGGGAACGCTGAAAAACAAAACTCTTGAGTTGCCACATGCCGCCGCTTGTTTTCTCATCAGACCCAAGATATTGATGATGGTGTGTTTTCGCCTACTTCTAACCGGCCTTTCACTGAAGACGAATCAAGAGGATGTTGCCATGCCACTCGCAGATTGCGCATTGATCATGCCACCTAACTCAAACCGGCTAGACGATGTTTTGCTGTTGTCTGCCGGTCCATGTCCGAAGCACGGCTTTAGAATCATCAACGACCGCGATCACGTCACCTGCACGACTTCGCCGCTCGCAATCGCCTTTCTGGGCAGCGGCACAATCGACCCAACTGTCGCGCTGCTGATCGGCCACCGAATTGCCGCCAAACGATCCACCGTTTTATTGACCGAGCAATATAGCTCGCCGGCAAGCCAGCAAGTTTTTCATTTAATGGTCAGCAATTTGTTAGGCATGGATTGTAAGGCAGTACCAATTCCCAAAGATTTGGAGAACGAAGATGAAAGGAAAGTGGCGATCGATGCGATCGACAGTGCTATTGTGTCCGCATTGTCTAACACACGCAAAATAAATAGTTGTTACCGTTCGCATCCGTATGTCGAGTTCCGTCATGATAGGCAAACGGGAGCTTGTCCATGCACTGCGGAATCGTCGGATGCTCGTTTTTTCTTCGAATGGGGAAAGAGTGTCATCGGGGCCGATGGGGCGGAACGTTTCGAATACAAGAGTGTCATCGGAATCGAAGCGAGTGATTTGATCGAGCACATGAAAACCCTGTTCTACGAACCGCAGTGGCAAAAGTTCCTTGACGATCAGAATACCCTTTTTGCAAGACTCTTAGCCCAAACTCCAGGGCCAGCGCGCATAGGGGGGTAGCTTAGGCAGGCTGGCGCGTTGTCGGAGGAGATGATATTTCTACTTCCTGGAATGTGGCT
>JAYVQJ010001192.1:0-3443 GCA_043777235.1 Planctomycetia bacterium | reverse complement strand
CCAACACGAATGGCGGAGAGCCATTTTTTCAAGCGGCCTGGACGCGACACTCAACTCTGCGACGAACCGAATATTCCAGCGATGGCATTTTCCAAATTCTCCCACACATCGACATGCGGCGCGATTTCAAAAAGCACGGGCGCGGAATGGCCTTGATGTCGCAGCGTTTCCAAGAGTTTCGGCCAATCGAGATCGCCGACACCGACGTCCGGTTGGACTTGGCCGTCCCGGCGCTGCTTGATGTGAATCATCGACACATCTTCCGGCCAAACTGACTCGACGATGCCCGCGACATCTTCGACTTGCTCCGTCAGCAGTAAATTGCACGGATCAAAACAGAGCCGCAGTCGCGAGTTCCGCTCACCCAATTGTCGACGCGCCGCTTGCATCACCGCATCGAACCACGGCCAAGGTTGCCGCGAGTGCTCAATTGAGAGGATACCCTCGACGTCGATCATCGCTTCTGTGAGCTCAACGATCCCGTGCGCAGCCACTTCGACACGCGACTCCGTGCATTGTTCCGGTCGAGTCTGTAAATCAACCAATCGCAGATGAGGCGATTCTTCGTTCGCCAGTGCTCGTGCCGCCGCGCGGCCCGCAAGAAACAACGACTCGTGTCGCGACAGGGCACCATTCAAGCACGGCAAGTTCAATGCGATGTTGAACCGCACGCTCGGAAACCGTCGAGCCAAATCGGCCAACTGATTCGCTTGCGGTTCACACTCCACGCCGGACTCGTATTCACCGAGACTGCCTTGGCGTAGTTCGATGACCGTCAACCCGCGCTGCACTGCTTCTGCGATTAACGAATCGAGTTGGAGTCCAGAGTTCAATTGGACCTTCCAGCAATTCGACACCAGACCCAGCCGCCGCAGGCAACCGTTCATTGTGGATGCCATCAAATTCCCCTCGGTGTCTGGTTCCGTTTGTAGACGAGATGGGCTTCGTTTTCAGTGTCCTCGCGGTCTGGCAACTCATCGTCGATGAAACGTGAACTCCAAAATTCTGATTCATCGAGAGATTGCAAGCCAACGTAAGACGCTGCCTAAGTAGACCCGCAGAGAAAAGTAGGCGAGTCACTCCGTGACTCGAAGATTCCAGTCACGGAGTGACTGGTCTACTTTTTCCGCGCCAGTTTTGAAACTGCCTACTTTTCTCTGCGGGTCTACTTAGATTCCTTGAGCCACGGAATTCAAACACGATGTGTCAAGTATTCTGAGCCGGCACGCGCTAGCGTCCGGTTCGAGAGTCCATCGACTTTCCGAACCAGATGCTAGCGCGTGCCGGCTGATGAAACTTGACTCATTCACAACACGTTTTGAAATCGAAGAGGTCTAGAACTCCGAGACCGGTTCGCCGTCGGAGCGATTGGTAAGGCGGCGGTAGACGTCTTTATTGACTCGCTCATTCACGAACCGCACCGATCCATCACCGACCATGAAGTGCGCGCCGCCGGTATGAAGACTGGAGAAGCCGCCGACGTACTCCGGAGTGATCAGCAGCGCATTTTGCTCGCGAGGGGTGAAGGGAAACTGGTGCCTCACGGCCGAGAGATTGTGATTGATCTTCTCGCCGGCATTGCGAAGGGTGGATCGAGTTCCGCTCATCCAACCCCGTTCTTCACCGGGTTGTAGTTCTCTCAGCAAAACTTTCTCGCCGATGAACAACGTGCTGCTGGTGCCGTCGGTCACCGAGTCCATCGGTACGGCCATGTTCAACACGAACGTGCCGTGGTTGCCGTGGTCGATCACCGCTTCTTCGTCGTGATGAACGGCGGCGAAATTGCTCGGTGCGACCAATTGCCGATCGACCGAATAGTCACCGTCGCTGGGACAGAGAAACGTCGGGATCACCAGCTTCCGAACGGCTTCGTTTTTTGGATCGTAGACTCCGACCGTGAAGTCGATCATGCGAAACATATTTTGCTGTTCGATGTACGGCAGAATCTGAACGGCCCAACTCATGTGATAGCCCACCGATTCCGAGCGGATCGGCCCCGTCGGATTCACGCTACCTGGCGGCAACACGTTGTGAGCCATCTCGTAGTTGTGAATCGCCAGCCCGACTTGGCAAAGGCTGTTCTTGCACTGCGTCCGCCGAGCCGCCTCGCGAGCTTGTTGCACCGCCGGCAACAGCAAAGCGATCAGGACTGCGATGATCGCAATCACGACCAGCAGTTCGATCAACGTGAATCCGCCACGTCGGTGTATTCGACTGGTCAGCGGCTGCGTGGGTTGAATGGGATGAAACATGACTAAGTCCTTTCCGAACGAAATAAATATGCCTAAGAGTCGCAGTTGTAACCCGAAGCGTCAGCGAGGAAGTGTGACGTATCCTTGTGATTCCGATCCTCGCTTACGCTTCGGGTTACTTTTGTTGGTGGCTCTGGACGCCAAGTTTGAGTTCTACAAATCGACGAACCGCACGATGCGCGAGTTAGACCGCCGCGGTCCACTGGCTGGGAAATCTGCGTTGATGGTGACCTCGCGACGCTGCGGAGCGTCCTCGACCGGCTTGACGTGGATCGTCACCCGACCTGCATGATGGCCGTCGAGTTCGGTTGCCGGAACGGACCACGTGAAGCCTTCGAGCTTCGCGTCCCCCTTCAGTCGGCGGCCGGTCTGATCGAACGCCGATTCGGCGAGCCATCGGGATTGCGCTGCGAAGACGGCTCGCTGTGCCTGTCGATGATGCATCAACGACATTCGCAACAGGGACATGCCGATCGCCGAAACGATCGCCGAAACGATCGCCAGCGCGATCATCACGATCAGCAGCGCCATGCCTGATCGTCGCTTCTCCGTAGTGTGGGCGTCTCGCCCGCACCGCTCCGTTTTGAAGTATTTCCTTCTCATGGCTTCACCTCCGCTGTCGGCGAGCCGCCGACACCACGCTTCTCGAAACGATGATCGCGGCCGAGCATCGCGGAGACGTGTTCGGCATGTCTTGGTGCCGGAGTACTGCGATTGATCGCTTGGGCGTTCGGCCGGTCGCAGATCAAATGCACTTCTTGACCGAGACTAAAACGCGAATCTTCGCCACCACCAACTCCGTCAAACCGGACTTCGCATTCTGGCAACCGATACGTCTCCGTCCGCAAAAGCTTCTCGCCGTCGCGTTCATTCCGAATCACTTTGCTGGCGGTCGCAACGTAGGTCACGGTCGTCGTTGCCGGTCCACTTCGATAGATCAAAGTGGACGCCTCGTCTTGTTTGTCGATTTCCTCCGATTGCGCGGCGTGTGCGTCATCTCGAAAATCGTTCCCCAGTTTCAGCAGCGTTTGCTGAGTCATCCAAACCTGCATCGTGCGGCCTTCCATTCGCATCATCGAAATGACGACCGAGATCGCCGCCATCGAGATCACACTCGTCAGCGCGATGACCACCAACATTTGCGTCAGCGTGAAGCCGGCGCGTTTGGGAGTGCGGCGATTCATCGCCGCT
>JAYVQJ010001191.1:0-3443 GCA_043777235.1 Planctomycetia bacterium | reverse complement strand
CGCACTCCAATTTCTGGGACCAGACTCGATGAACGATTTTTCGATGGGACAGACACAGACACTGTTGGCGTTTGCCGCTGACAAAGCCGCCGCGACGTCTCCAGAAGTGGCCGACGTGGGCTTCCGAATTCTGATGCTGATTGTCTTGTGCGTCGTGCCGTACATCGTCGGAGCCTTGTTGTCTCGCCTGTTGCGGCTGAAGGAATACTCGAACCGCATCGGCACCGTGCTGCTGGCGTTCACGCTGGGACTGGCTCCGTTCGGGTATCAGATCTTTCAGACCGGCAAGTTCGAAGATTGGAGGCAAGCGCTGCGCTGGGGCATCGATCTCGCAGGTGGAACGAACCTGATCTACCAAGTCGAAACCAAGAAGGCTGAAGAGGAAGGCAAAGACATTCCGCGCGCGATGGATCAGATGGTCGGCAGAATCCAGAAGCGGATCAATCCGTCAGGCACGGAAGAAGTCGTTGTGCGACGTGTCGGCCAGGACCGGATCGAAGTCATCATTCCCGGTGCGGATCAAGCCGTTGTGGCAGAGAAAAAGAAATTCATTACCGAGCTAGGCAAGTTGGAATTTGGCATTGTCGCGAACGACCACGACCATAAGAGCCTGATTGAATCCGCGAAGAAGATCCCGCTCACACAAGACGAGTTCCTGGAAGGGAATCAAATCACCGCCGTGTGGCGTGAAAACGAGGCCAAGGGCGATTCCATGAATTCGTCGGCGGTTCGAATCGTGAACCGCAAAAGTCCGAAAGGTGAAGAGATTTCGGTCAGACAAGTTCTCATCATGCAGGATCCGGAAGACGACCGTGTCACCGGTGAGTTCTTGCGGCGTGCCAACACGGGAATGTCTGAGAACGGCTCGGCGTGCGTGAACTTCACGTTCGATACCGAAGGGGCGATGCGTTTCTTTCGATTGACGGATCGCAACAAGCCTGCTGCGGACGGCACCAAGCGTCAATTGGCGGTTTTGCTGAATGACAAAGTGCAGTCCGCTCCGAATTTGAATTCGGCGATTAGTGGCAGCGGCCAGATCACCGGGAGTTTTTCGCCAAAGGAGTTGAAGGATCTGGTGGATGTGTTGAACGCGGGCGCTTTGCAACTCCCCATCAATAAGACTCCGATCAGCGAGAACATGATCAGCGCGACGCTGGGAGAAGACGTCCAAAACAAAGGACTCTTGGCGATTTACATGAGCTCGTTGGCCGTGTTCGTGTTCATGCTGGTCTATTACCGATTCGCTGGTGTGGTCGCGAACATTTCGCTGTTGCTGAACTTGATTTTGATTATCGGTGCGATGGCCATCTGTAACGCGACATTCACTCTGCCCGGTCTCGCGGGCCTGGTGTTGACGATCGGAATGGCAGTCGACAGCAACGTACTGATTTACGAACGCATGCGTGAGGAAATGGAACGAGGCAGCAGCCTGCGGATGATGATCCATAACGGCTTCGACAAAGCGTTGTCGGCCATCGTGGACTCGAACGTCACGACGCTGATCGCGGCGGTCGTGCTCTACATGATCGGAACCGACCAGATTCGAGGCTTCGCCGTCAGTCTCTTCATCGGATTGACGATGAGCATGTTTTCCGCGCTCTACTTCGGCCGACTGATGTTCGACATCGCCGAACGCAAACACTGGATTCGGAACAAGCTGACAATGATGAAGCTGATCGGCGTCACGAAGTTCGACTTCATCTCCAAGTTGAAGCTTGCCGTGACTTGCTCGGTGACGTTTATCGCGATCGGCGTTGCAATGGTCCTAGCTCGCGGAACGGAAAGTCTCGACATCGACTTCTCTGGCGGTTCGAGCGTCATCTTCAAATTCGTCAAAGATCAGCAGATTGACGATGTGCGTGGCCAACTGCAAAAGACGTTTGACTCGATGTCGTTGGAGCGGTTGGCCGAGCCAGATGCGCCCGCCAGCGGCGAACTTGGCAAGCAATTCCGCCTGAGGACTAAAGAAACGAATCTCGAGAAAATCCGCACCGGAATTGCGGCGACCTTCAAAGATGAAAAATATGTGCTGAAGCGAGTCACCGTGGAGTTCACTGCTCCTTCCAAGGCCGTGAACACCGAATCGTCTTTGATCAGAAAACCGGACGATCGCGTTTTTGGATCTGCCGGCCAGGATGAAGTGAAACCGGAACCGTCCGACAAAAAGGACGCCAAGCCCGAGGAAACCAAAGAGGCCACGACGGAAGCAGAACCGAAGGCCGCTGACAAATCCGAGGACAAGAAGTCCGAAGAGAAGCCGGCCGCCAAACCGGACGAGAAACCGGCCGACGAGAAGCCAGCCGTGAAATCAGACGAGAAGTCTGCTGACGAAGAGAAGCCGGCCAAGAAAGAAGAAAAGCCCGCCAAGAAAGTCGACGCGCCTACTAAAAAGAAACCGGTGGACGAGTCGCTCAAGTTGGATGACAAGTTCCTCAGTGATTTGGACAGTGCGGCACCCGTTGACCAATTCGCTGGTGCGAATCGAACTGAGCTGACCTTCAGTAGCGAGATCTCGACGTCGACGGCCGGCGACTATTTGCTGGCCGAGCTTCGCAAGATCAACAAACAAGTTTATGAAAAAACCGAAGCGAGCGTCTTGTTTCGTATCACGGGAACATCTGGCACCGGATTGAAGGCAGAGGAAAACAAATCCAAATCGTACGACAAGATGTTGGTTGAAGTCCGACCGACGGTCAGCGACGCGGAATTGGCTCAGGCACTGACGGCCATGCAGACGACTCTCAAAGAGACACCGATCTTTGAAGAGGTCAACAACTTCGCGGCATCGGTCGCTGAAGACATGCGTTACCTCGCGATCCTGGCTTTGCTGGCGAGCGGTGTCGGCACGATCATTTATCTGTGGTTCCGATTTACGAAGGCGGACTTCGGCATCGCGGCCGTTGTTGCTGTGTTCCACGACGTGCTCTTCACGCTGGCCTGTTTGCCAATGGCGTTCTATCTCTCGAAGACTCCGCTGGGACCGATCCTCGGTCTCGAGGATTTCAAGCTGAACATGTCGATCATCGCCGCATTCATGACGATCATCGGGTACTCGCTGAATGACACGATCGTGATCTTCGACCGCGTCCGTGAAATCCGTGGCCGCAATCCAATGCTCACGTCGCAGATGGTCAACGACAGTGTCAACCAAACGTTGTCTCGCACGATCCTCACCGCCGTGACCGTGTTCATCACGGTTTCGATCCTGTACGTCTTCGGTGGTGAAGGAATTCACGCCTTCGCGTTCTGCATGTTGATCGGCACGTTGGTCGGCTGTTACAGCACGATCTACATTGCCAGCCCAATCCTGCTGTGGATGTGGAACCTCGAACAAAAACGAGTTGCTGCGGCTCGCAAGTAATTTGGTCAGCCCGCGACAGTTCGACCTCCGAGATGAACGGAAGCAGGCGTCAAATACGAAGCCCCAGAATTAGCCGCGCGGC
>JAYVQJ010001190.1:0-3451 GCA_043777235.1 Planctomycetia bacterium | reverse complement strand
CATCGTTGGACGCTCGCATCCGGCCGCGATCGGTCATGCCAAAACTTCGCATGATGAGCTGCGGGTGCTCGGACGGAGGATCGGGGTTGTCCGGCGAGATCAAATCCATTTCAGGATCAGTTGGTGGTAGGGGCATGGGGATTCATTCCAAACGAGGCTTCGCCTCAGACCATCAGCCGGCACGCGCTAGCGTCCGGTTTGAGAATCCCTCGACATTCCGAACCGGACGCTAGCGCGTTCCGGCTGATTTTCTCAGGAGTGATTCTCGATGCCCAATACGCTCATCAATTTTTACAGCGACACGGTGACGAAGCCCTCAGCCGCGATGCGTGAAGCGATCGCTCGCGCAGAGGTCGGCGATGACATGTCGGGCGAGGATCCGACGGTCAACCGTCTCGAAACATTGATGGCCGAAAAGCTGGGGCATGAGGCGGCGGTCTTCGCGTGTTCGGGGACGCAATCGAATCAGATGGGGGTGAAGGTTCACTGTCAGCCGGGTGACGAACTGCTGATCGAAGCGACCGGCCACATCGCCTGCTTCGAGGCGGGTGGCCCGGCGGTGCTCAGCGGAGTCATGTGCCGGCAGATTCCCGGCAGATTGGGAATGCTCGACATCGCGGACCTCGAAGGGAAAGTGAAGGCAGACAATCAACATCTCTGCGTCACGCGACTGCTCTGTTTGGAGAACACGACGAACGTCGGCGGCGGCCGAGCTTGGCCGCTCGATCAACTCGCGCGCGTTTGCCGTTGGGCTCACGACAACGGCTTGAAGACGCATCTCGACGGCGCGCGGCTCTTCAATGCCTGCATCGCGCTGGGCTGTTCGGCGGCGGAAATCGGACGTCACTTTGACACGATCTCGATCTGCTTCTCGAAGGGCTTGGGCTGCCCGATGGGGTCGGTTCTGGTTGGCAACCGCGAGGACATTCGCAAAGCTCGCCGCGTCCGCAAGCTATTCGGCGGTGCGTTGCGACAAGCCGGCATCGTCGCAGCAGCGGCGGTGTACGCGATGGAGAACAACGTCGAGCGACTGGCCATCGACCACGACAACGCGAAGTTGTTGGCTCGCGAGATCGCCAAGATCGACGGCTTGTCGATCGACGTCGAGGCTGTCGAAACGAACCTCGTGTTCTTCGAGGTCGATCCGAAACTCGGAAATGCCGGACAGCTTCACTCCGCGCTTCTCGAACATGGCGTGAAGATCGGGGCCTCTGGTGCGCAGCGGCTGCGAGCCTGCACGCATCTCGACATCAGCCGCGAGGACGTGTCGCAGGCCGCCGAGATCCTGCGGCGGACGATCCAGGCGGGATTTCGTCAGTACAAAGGCTCGACGACGGGCCCATACTCGCGAGCATGAGTTGGCTCAACATGAGGTGTCCTTTTCGTGTCGAGCAGCACACAGAATTGAAGCCTGACGCGCCCGTGAAGTTTTCGAACAGGAAACTTCGCTGGCGTTTCGGGCTTCAATGGCATCGCGAAACCACGCACCGACATTAGCGGTTGGCGAAGGCTTGACTGCGAAGTCAGTCCGCAGGCCAGTGACCAGGGCTTGAATTTGGACGACGCTCAACCGGCATCGCTGCCCCTTCCGACACGAGAGGCAGAACAGAGCGCTCGCTCTTTTCTTCCCCAGCCCCCAAGGTCGTTGAAATCATGCTCCGAATGAATTGGCGTTTTCGTCAGTTGTCCACAGTCGCCGTGTCTGCCGCGATGTGGTTGATCCCTCAACTGGTTCGTTCTGACGACGCTCCCGCGCCGCCGGTTCCATCGGCGGAGACTGCCGATTCAGAGACGTCGGCACCGAATGATGCCAAAGACGCTCCGGCGCAGGAGACTCCGCTGGCGGTCGCGTTTCGCGAGCACTTGAACGCTCCGCAATCCGGCCCTTGCGGTCGTCCCGATTGTCCGCTTTGCAATCCGGCTCCTGCTGCGAAGCCCGCCGCGCCGGTGTTGCCCTGGAAGCCACTCTATTTCGACAACGACTTCTCGTACAAAAACAAACCGAACCCGCCACACTTTCTTGGCGAAGAGTTGAAGAACATTCCGCTCTTCGGCGATGACTGCGAGCCGAGCGGACTCACGATGTCCTTCGGTGGCGAGATTCGACATCGCTACATGAATGAGGACATGCGCCTGCGACCGCTCGCCGCCGGACAAGTTCCGGGACGCAGCACCTACGACCTGTATCGCTGGCGTCAGTACGCCGATCTGAAATGGGGCCAGGACTTCCGCATCTACGTCGAGGGGATCGACGCCTCGATCTTCAACAACGAACTGGCCGTCACCGGCATCGACAAGAATCGCTGGGACATCCAGAACGCGTTCTTCGATTTGAAAGTCGCCGAACGAGATGGCAAACCGGTCTACTTCCGAGCCGGTCGCCAAGAGTTGCTGTACGGCACTCCCAGCGGTGTGAGTCCCGGCCAGCAAGTGATCTCGCCGCTCGATTGGGCGAACACACGCCGCAATTTCGAGGGCTTCAAGATGTTCAGCAAAGGGGAGACTTGGGATCTCGACCTCTTCGCCGTGCGTCCGGTCAACACCGCGAATCCGACCGGTGCGTTAGGCGGACGCCCCGCCGCTGGTCCGACTGCGGCCGTCAACACTTGGGACAATCGTTTTGACCATGCCGATTACTCGCGCTGGTACAGCGGTGCCTACGGCATCTATCGAGGGATGAAGGATCACACGTTCGAGCCGTACTACGTTTGGCTGCAAACGCAGACCGCCCATCAAGACCCCAAGTGGGCCGATGGCAATCGCCACACCGTCGGCCTCCGTTGGACGATGACCAAGCCGATCAAAGATGAGATGGATCAACCTTGGATCATCCTCGCGACTGATACGGAAGGGGCCTATCAATTCGGCACCGACAATAAAGAAACCGTGCAAGCCGGCTTCTTCACGACCAAGATGGGGACGACGTTCTCACAGGTCACTTGGACGCCGCAATTGTCCTTCATCTACTACTGGGGATCGGGCGACACGAAAAAGGGTGACGGCAAGAACTCGACCTACGACGTGCTTGTCCCGTTGAACCACGCCTATTGGGGCATCATCGACAATCTGTCGGGACAGAATCTCAACGACTACGCGCTGCAAGCCACGATCAAGCCGCACGCGAAGCTGACCAGCTTGGCCGCGTTCCACTGGTTCAATCAGGTGACCGCCTCGGACAACCTCTACAACGTCGCCGGAGCACCTGTTGGCGGGTTGAATACGGGCACGAACCTCGGCCAGGAACTCGATCTGATCACAACCTTCGCCTACAACCCGAACTTCGACGTGCAGGTCGGCTACAGTTGGTTCTGGTACGGCTCGCACTTCAGTGGAGCGAACGCGGCCGTCGCCGGTAAACCGCTCGAAGACGCGACGCAACTCTACATCCAGACGTCTCTGCGGTACTGATACGAAGTCCTAGAATTAGCCGCGCGGCGCTAGCCCCGGTTCG
>JAYVQJ010001189.1:0-3453 GCA_043777235.1 Planctomycetia bacterium | reverse complement strand
AGGACGCTTCGATCAGCGGGTTTGGGATGTGGATCGGCAACGATCTGATTGAAGCCGACGTTGTTGAGAAACAGCGGGCTCGCGAAATCTATGAGACAATCCTGCGTGAGAAGCGCGATCCGGGACTGCTCGAATGGGCTGGCGGGAACATCTTCAAAGCTCGCGTGTTTCCGATCGAAGCACACTCGGAGAAACGGATCAAGATCGTTTACACGCAGGTGCTGCCGCTGCGAGCGAACCGTTATCGGTACTCATACGGCCTGCGCAGCGAGATGCTCCGCACGAAGCCGCTGCGCGAGTTGTCGCTGAACGTGACGGTGAATTCCGCGCTGCCGTTGCGTGACGTGAAGTGCTCAACGCATCCAGCGCGAGTGACCGTAGGGTGGGACCAGCTCGCGCAGCGAGCGCCGGCCCACCAAGCGAAGGACGGCCAGACGAAACATGGTGGGCCGGCGGCCGATGCGGCCTTGTCCCACCCTACGGGACATTCGGCGCAGGTCGAATTCGCGGCGCAGGAATACACTCCGACGCGCGACTTTGAGGTCGTGTGCGAGATCGACGGTCGGCAATCGGACGTCGTGGTCGTGCCGCATCGGCGCGGTGAGGACGGGTACTTGCTCGTACAAGTTTCTCCGCCGGCTGCGGACGGGAACTGGCAACGAGAAGTCTTGCCGGAAGGCAAACCACTGAGCCTCGTGTTGTTGTGCGACACGTCGGCGTCGATGGACTCGGAGAAACGGAAGCAGCAGGCGGAGTTCGTGGCGACGGTGTTGTCGTCGCTCGGCGAAGCAGATCGTTTTCAATTGGCAGCGGCCGATGTCGGAACGGTGTGGGCCTTTGTCGAGCCGGTCGCGGCGAATGCCGAAAACGTCGCGAAGGCGCGAGCGTTTCTCGACGAGCGACTGTCGCTCGGCTGGACGAATTTGGATCGGGCGTTTGACGACGTATTGAAGAAAGCTCCGGCCGATGCGCACGTCGTTTATATCGGCGATGGAATCGTTTCGTCGGGCGATACTGATCCGGCGGCGTTTGTGAAGCGGCTTCAAAGTAGCCGTCACGCTCCGCGTGACGAAGGCCGAGCGTCGAACGACGCGGATGCCAAAAAGAACGCTGAAGGTAAAACCGACGTCAACTTCGCGCTCGGCTTTCCTCACGCGGAGCGTGAGGGCTACGTTCATGCGATCGGGGTCGGCAACTCATTCGAGTCGGTTGTGCTCAAGGGGATCGCATCCGTCGGTGGCGGGTCGGTGCGGAACATCGGCGGCGAGCAGACTCCGCAGGTCGTCGCGACCGAGTTGCTCAATGAGATTGCTCAGCCGGGGCTGCGGGATTTGAACGTCGAGTTCCGTGGGCTGCGGGTCGCGGCGGTTTATCCGGAGCGGTTGCCGAATGTCGCGGCGGGGACTCAGCAGATTTTGGTGGGGCGGTATCTGCCCGATGGAAAGGATCAAGTCGGCGAGATCGTCGTCACCGGCATGCGCGGCAACGAAAAGGTGAAGTACGCGGCGCGAGTCAACTTCAAGGACGCCGAGGAAGGGAACTCGTTCATCCCGCGATTGTGGGCGCGAGCACATCTCGATCAGTTGTTGGCTCAGGGACAGAACGCGGCGATTCGGGACGACATCATTCGGTTGTCGGAAGAGTTCCACATCATCACGCCGCTGACGTCTCTGCTGGTGCTGGAGACGGACGCCGATCGTGCGCGGTTCGGCGTGCAGCGTCGGTACGAGATGCGAGACGGCGAGCGTTTCTTCGCCGAGGGTCGCGACAACGCGAACTACGAGTTGCAGCAACAGCAGATGAAACGGGCCGGCGATTGGCGACTCGGCCTACGGCGCGATGTGCTACGCAGCCTCGCGGGACTGGGCCGGAATCCGCAGGCATACAAGGGAGTAATGCTCTTCACCGACGGGCCACAGGCCGGCGTTGCAGGGCGACACGTCAACGGCCCGGTCTCTTCGACCGCTCCGATGGGCATGCCGATGTCGGGTTCCGAAGCGTGGGGCTTCGATGGCAACGGCATCGACGGGTATGACGATCGTCTCGGTCGTGCCGGCGGAATGGCGGGTGACTTCAACGAACCGCTAGGTGACATCGTCTCCAAATCGCTGGGCTTCTTGGGTGACATGTCGCAAAAAGAGAGCGGTGAGTTTGATGCCGATATGCCGCTGCTGCTGCTCGACAAGGGTCGCAAGTCGGTCGTGGACTCTGTCGAAGAACTGAGTCTCGGTTTGAGCGATGGTACAGAGCTCTCCGAATCGGCGAAGGTGTCGAACAGTCGATTCAATGTTTATGACACCGACGATAGCGAACTCTCCCTCAACTTCGGCCTCGTTGATTCAAGCCCCTCTCGTAAGCGAGAGTCGGGCGCGAGGGATGGAGCGGAGGGGTTCTATTTTTCGAAGAGCCGTTCGTCGCGCGGCGCGCTGATGGCCAGTGGACCTTACGGCGGTGGCGGCGGTTTCGGAGGCCGTGGCTATTACCGGCAGCAGCAGCCGGACTACACGAGTTGGATCAACACGCTCTTCCCCGCGCTGGCGGCCGCACCCGGAAAGGCCGTGCCGCCGAAACTCGATCTCGATGCGTGGTCGCCGGAAGCGATCGCGTTGTCGAAGAGTTTGCTGCGCGTCGATTCGCTGCGGAAGCTTGATGGCGGCATCGAGTTCAAGCATGTCACCGATCAGCTTGATCCGCGTTGGAAGCGGCGAGCTTCACGGTCGAGCGGTCTCGCGTTGTACTCGCCGAGTGCGTGGCTGACGCGACCGCTCACCCCGACGACTCAGACGGTCATCGAATTCTGCGACACGAAAGAGCGGGGCGCGTTCTCGCTGGCATTCGGGTTGGGGCGAGTCCGGGCGTCAGTCGAACAAGAATTGAAAACGCCGCCGTTGCCGCTGAGCGATCTCTCGCTGTACGCGCTGCATGAGTCGTATGCGAGCCACGCAGTTCGGGTCGAAGCGGCGGGCGAGAACCGCGCGAAGCTGATCGTCACGACGAGAGATGCGAAGCTCATTGCCGAATTCGTCATCGACACGGCGAAGCATGTCGTGCTGCGGGTCGAATGGTTCAATGACGGCAAAGTTTCAAGCGCGACGACGTTTGACGACTTCGTCGAAGTGGCCGGCTCGTGGTGGGCGAAAAAGTCCGCGGCGACCGACGCAAAGGGACGCACGATTTCGGAGACGACGTTCGATGTGCGGTCGCTCGCGAAAGAACCGTTTGCCGAGCGGATAGCTGCCGAACTTGTGGCGCGACCGAAGGTGCAGTTCGTGCGATTGCCGTTCGTGAAATTGAAAGTCGCGCGGCAGAAGGTGGCCGACGGCTCGGCCGGGTTCGAGGATCGGCTGGCGATGATTCTGCACAACGCTCAGCTTCAACAGTGGGACGAGATGTGGCGGCACGTCGATGCGGCCGAGAAGTTGGCGCAGGCCGACAAGCCGGGCGTCCGTTGGT
>JAYVQJ010001188.1:0-3454 GCA_043777235.1 Planctomycetia bacterium | reverse complement strand
CTCGTGAAATGAACTCGTCGCTGAATTGCAGACGGCCGGCTCGCTTCTTCTCCCGATATTTGAGGATCTCGTAGGTCGCGATTTTTCCGGCCCAGGCGAAGAAGCTCGTGCCGAGTTGAAACTGATGAAACTTGCTCCAGATGATGACGTTCGTGTCCTGCAAGATTTCTTCGGAGTCGGCCAAGTGGCTGACTTGAGCCAAGATGAACAAGAACAGCCGCCGCTGAGACTTCGTGAAGAGCTGTACGAACTCCGCATTCGGAACCTGCTCCAACGAGCCGTCCTCTTCCGCAGGTTCAGTTTGTTGCAACTCAGCCATGTCTTCAACGGAATTGAAAACGAGAACCATTTACGAAAACGGGGGCCAAGCGGCCCCCGTCTTGAGTCCGTTCAAAACCAATTTCATTAGGCGATGAGTTCCGGAATCGGAGTGCCGCCGTTGGCAATCTTCATCGGACGTCCACGCTTCGAAGTGTGAACCGTCGTCGTCGGAATACCGAGGGCGTGACACGCCGTGGCCCAGATGTCGCCAGGCAGATACGGCTTGGTATCGCAGGTGACGCCATCTGCGTCGGTTTCGCCGACATGCGTTCCACCTTTCAGCCCGCCGCCGCCAATCATTACTGACCAACTTGCGGCCCAGTGATCGCGTCCGACGTCTTGGTTGATGCGCGGAGTACGTCCGAATTCGCCCATCCAGACCACCACGACGTCCTTGATCATGCTGCGGTCCTTCAGATCGCTGACCAACGCGGCGATCGCGGTGTCCATCGACGGCAGATTGCGATCCTTGAGCGTATTGAACACGTTCGCGTGCAAGTCCCAGCCGCCCATGCCGACTTCGACGAACGGCACACCTGCTTCGACCAAGCGGCGAGCCATCAGCAAGCCGCGGCCGAAATCGTTGTTGCCGCGCATCATGCCGCCCATTCCGCCGCCACCGGTGTATTTCTCGATGGTCTTGGGATCTTCCTTATCGATCTTGAAGGCTTCCATCTGCTTCGAGGTCATCAGGTCGATGGCCTTCCTATAGACGTCCTTGTGAGCCTGCGGAGCTTCACCGCGCTTCGAAGAAATGAAGTTGTCTTCGATCGTGCCGAGCATCGCGAGACGCTGCTTGAAGCGATTCGCGTCCATGCCATCCGTATCGGCGTTCTGGATGCGGCCCTGAGTGTTCACGACGAATGCCGCGTTCGACATCCCCAAGAAACCCGGACTCCCTGGATCGCCACCAATCGAAACGAACGACGGAATCTCCAGTTCCTTTCGCTTCGATCCGAGTTCATGGCTGACGACCGAGCCGAACGTCGGGTGAACGACCGTCGGGTTCGGCACATAGCCAGTGTGCATGAAGTAGCGTCCGCGGCCGTGATCGGCTTCGCGGGTGCTCATTGAACGGACGACGTTTAGCACGTCGAATTGAGCTGCCGTCTTCGGCATGTGCTCGCTGATTTGAGTTCCTGCCGCTTTGATCGGCTTGAACTCACCGCCGTTCTTGCTGCCCGGCTTCAAGTCCCAAATGTCGATGGTCGGAGGACCACCGCCCATCCACATGAGAATACAGGCTTTTTGATTTTTCTTGACGGTCTCGGCGTGCAGTTGCAGGTGCTGCATGAACTGCAAAGCAGGGATCGTTGCTGCGGTGGCAGCCATGTGATTCATAAAGTGTCGGCGAGTCATACCGGCGGGAATGAGGTTCATGGAATTTCCTTTCATGAGGTTGGGTTGATCGTTGATTTCAGATTTGAAATCGCAAATTTCAGAGGACGTTAGTGGATGAAAATAAACTCATTGGAGTTCAACAGTGCCCAGAACATGTCTTGATAGGCCGCCAACTTGTCCGAGTTGACTCGCAACAAGTCTTGAGCGTTCTTCGCTTCCTTAGCTGACGGAGCGCGGCCCAGTGCCGTGAAGTAAAGGCGGCGAATTCGATCGGGATCCTTTGGAGTCTCAGCCAGAATCGAATTCAAGAAGCTTCCCTTCTGAGCGCTGATCGCGTCCTTCACGAGCTCGCCGTTCATCATCATCAGAGCTTGCGGGATTGAACCGTTAAAGGTCGTCGATTCATCCCCTTCGTCGGTACCAAAGGTGGTGACGAACTGTCGCAGCCAAACGCGTTTCTTATCCTCGGCTTGCTCCCAGCTTGAACGGCCGGACTTATGCGCGTTCGTGGCGACGATGAGCGAATCGTAAAGCTGTTCGGCCGACATTGACTTCAAATAGACGTGACTGAACATCGCCGTCGTCCCTGAGGCCGGATTGTCCTTCTCCTCGTTCGTCTTCGTGGCCTGACTTGTCAGGTTGTATGCCTCAGAATTGCAGATCCAGCGCACCAGCTGCTTGATGTCATACCGCGACTTGACGAACTCACTTCCCAAGCGGTCGAGCAGATCAGGATGTGACGCGGGATTGTGCGGCCCCATATCGTCCACCGGCTTCGTGATGCCGTAGCCGAAGAATTGGCTCCACATCCGGTTGACCATCGCCAAAGCCACCAGCGGTTTTTCGCCTTCGGTCATCAGCTTCGCCAGAACTTCGCGGCGGTTGACGTCCCAGCCGTCCTTATCCTTCTGTGCAACTTCCTCTTCCACGCCTTTGCCAAAGTAGCGAGGGAACGCGGCTTCAATCAGCCCATTGCGCTTCTCATAAGTGACGTGATCACTAACGCCATCCCGTCGCTTCAACTCGGCATAGTCGAATTGCATCCGACCCGCCTTGACGTCGTACTTTTGATGCTCTTCCTTGCGGAGCTGCCGGAAGAAGTTGTTGAACTCCCAGAACTGCCGCTGCTGCCAATCGTTGAACGGATGATTGTGGCACTGAGTGCATTGCACTTGCATGCCCATGAATAGCCGCGTGGTCTTGGCCGTCGCGAGCACCCCGTCGTCTGGCATCACCATTTGAGCCAGCAGATAATTGACCGCTCCGTTCTCTTCAAAGTGTCCTTCGGCGGAAACGATGTCGACAACAACTTCATTCCACGGGCGATTCTTAGTGAACGCTTCGCGGAGGAATTTTTCCATCCCCTTCCGGCTGACTCGCATCGGGGCTTGCTGGCCGATCGTAAGATTCGTCCAGACGTTGGTCCAATGGCGAACGTAACCGGGATCATCGAGCAGCTTGTCGATCAACTTCGATCGCTTGGCTTTGTCTTTGTCGGCGAGAAACTTTTCGATCTCTTCCATCGGGGGCACATGGCCGACGATGTCGAGATAGACGCGACGGATCCATTCACCATCGCCAGCAACGTCCGACGGTTCGATCTCGTTATCAGTCCAGCCTTGGCGAATTTGCTCGTTAATAAACGAGATCAAAACGTCCGACGAACCGGTTGTGAACACTTCTCGCTTTTTGCCTGCGGGCTTCGCGTCTGAGCCTGCCTTGGGCGTCGCGTCCTTTGATCCCGGCTCCTGTGCCGTGATCGCGACGGAGGCACTGACGGCGAGTGCCAGAC
>JAYVQJ010001187.1:0-3454 GCA_043777235.1 Planctomycetia bacterium | reverse complement strand
GCGCTAGCCCCGGTTATACGGCATGAACCGGGGCTAGCGCCGCGCGGCTAGTTTTCGGAATGCGTATTAGGCGTTGAAAGTATCGCGTTCCAACGCCGCGAGAGAACAGCAAATCGTTCGCGGCAAAAACAAAACCGCCTCGGATGTGACCTGCACCACATCCGAGGCGGGGAAGGAGACGGCCGGAAAGCCGTCAGTACTCTTCGTATTTCGCGAGGCGACTACTCCACGGCTCCCGTGCGGAGCGGAGGAGCGGGTTCGTTGCGATCACCGAGGTCGCGCGGCATCGGGACCAGGCGGCCACCGACCGCCGGAGCGGCCTCCTCCAAGAACACGCTCTCTTCGTTTGGCAACGTGACGACTGGCGGAGCGGGTTGCAGATCCTCGTGACGCGACAACTTCGAGTTGCGTTGTTCGAGAATCGCTCGTGCTGCGGCGCGAACTTCGGCTTCGTTCAATCGCGTGAGATTCTTCAGTTGAGCCAGCGGTTCCAAGACACGCATGACTCGCCCGACAGTGGTTTCCAACATCGCGATCTCAGTCAATGTCTTCCGCATTCCCGCGAGCGATTGCATTTGGTCTCGCAACTCAGACCCGAAGTCCGTCAACAGTTCCAGGGTTTCAATCGCTTTGGCGATGTCGTTCCCGGCCAGCTTCATTTCGGTTTCAAGCCTGCGAACGGCAGCCCATTGACGTTGAGCGACTTGTGTATCTTCCGCGTTGTTGGCCAGTTCGTCTCGCAACGCGAGCAGTTCCTTTGCGTGAGCTTGCGATTGATCAGTGCTGTCGTCGGTCGCACGGAGCGAGTCTCGCAGTGCGAGCAGTCGGTTCGCCGATTCCTGGACCGCGACCACATCATCCGCCTTGCGAACGGAGTCTTTGAGAACGATTAGATCGGCCGCACTGCGTTGTGCGTCTTCAACACCGGCGGCGTTCTCCAAGACTTTCGTGCGCAGATCACCGAGCTTCTGAATCTCGACGGACGCCACTTCGGAGTCTTGCGCCGCTTCACGAACTTGCTGATGCACGGCGGCAATGCGATTCAAATTGGCCATCGCCTCTTCCTGCGCCGGCTTCTGAGCCACCAGGCGTTCGTGCAACTGCACGATGCCCGAAAGAACTTGCTCGACCGCACCGACTGGCTCACTCTGGCTGGCAACGCGCTTCTGCAACTCGATGATGCGATCCAAAGAGGCGACCGCGTCGCTGGTCTGTTGAGCTTCGCTCTCGACGCTCATGCGGAACTCTCGCATCTCGCTTAACGCCGCGCGGGATGACTCCAACTGACGCTTTTGAGCTTGGAGCGACGACAGCAGGTTGTTGGTTTCCCAGGCGACCTCTTTGACTCCCACCAGATCCTTCAAATTCTTCTCAACGCTGTTCAGGTCACGTTTGACCGAAGCCAACTCACTCATCAACGGGCGACGAAACAGAATGTCGAACGCCAGAAAACTAATCGCGATACCAACCAGAACGAGACTCCATCGAACAACGGGGATGGTCATCAAATCTCGCTCGACAGACGCTTGGGGGGGCTCATGACGAGACACGGCGGGTCCTCCTGAAAGCCGGCCAGAGAGGCCGGAAGGCCGAAAAAAGCGGACGAGTCAGCGGCAGTCTTCGTAATCGCTGCCACACGGATGCGTTCTCCAATATCGCCCGTCGGACCCCGCAGAAATTGCCTGTTCAGCCCACCAAATCACGAACGCTGAGGAACTCGGTCAATCAGACAAGACGCATCAGTACCAGCAATCAAGACGCTCGCACCGGTCGTGACGACCATGCAGAAAACGTCGGACAACGTGAGAGGCTTTCTCTCAGCCGGCGATGATCTCGCGCACCACCTGCCCATGCACGTCGGTCAGCCGATAGTCGCGGCCGCCGTAGCGATAGGTGAGCTGTTCGTGGTCGAAGCCCATCAAATGCAGGATCGTGGCGTGCAGGTCGTGGACATGGACCTTGTCTTGGACCGAGTGCCAGCCGTATTCGTCGGTCGCTCCGTGGACCATGCCTCCACGAATACCACCGCCGGCCAGCCACATGGTGAATCCGAAGGGATGATGCTCGCGGCCGTTATTCCCTTCGGCAGTGGGAGTGCGACCGAACTCACCGCCCCATAGCACTAACGTGTCCTCAAGTAGACCGCGCGATTTCAGATCGCTGAGCAGTGCGGCGATTGGCTGGTCCACCGCTTGGCAACGCTTCGGCAGAGCATCCTTGAGTCCACTGTGATGATCCCAAGCATTGTTGGCCGGAGCATCAAAGAGTTGCACGAAACGCACGCCTCGTTCGATCAACCGCCGGGCCAACAAGCACTGTCGGCCAAATAGCTCGGTGGCCGGCTGGTCGGTGCCGTAGAGTTTGTGAGTCGCTTCATTCTCTCGCGCGAGATCGAATGCCTCAGGAGCATCCCGTTGCATCCGAAACGCTAACTCGAACGAAGCGATCCGCGCGTCGAGCTGGCTGTCGATGACACGACCGCGCTTGTGGATTTCGTTCAGCTTTCCAAGCGCGTCGAGCTTCGCCCGTTGCCGATCGAGCGAGCCGGACGAATCAACGAGATTGGCGATTGGGTTCTTCAAATCACGAACCAACGTTCCTTGGTAGGCACTCGGCAGAAAGCTCGACGCCCAAAGCTGTGCGCCTTGAAACACTGCGGCCGGACTGACGACGACGAAGCCCGGCAGGTTTTGATTCTCAGTGCCGAGCCCATACGTCAGCCAAGAACCCATGCTCGGCCGCGAGAAGGCTTGCTCGCCGGTACACATTTGGAGCGCGGCCCCCGTGTGATTGATGTTGTCGGCGTACATCGAGCGAACAACGCAAAGGTCGTCGATGTGCGAGGCCACGCCCGGCAACAGCTCGCTGACTTCGATTCCCGATTCGCCATGCTTGGAAAACGTCCACGGCGACGCGAGCAGATTCCCGGTCTTCGTCCGTTCGAGCTTCGGCTTCTCGAACGGTAATGGCTTTCCATTTTCTTCGGCCAATCGCGGCTTTGGATCGAACAGGTCGACATGCGAAGGACCACCAGGCATGTAGAGAAAAATCACACGCTTCGCTCGCGGCGAATGATGCGGTGCGCGAACCGCGTAAGGCTGCGCGGCCCGATCCGGTTCTCCAGCCGCCAACATGTCCGCGAGCGCCAACAGACCGAAACCACATCCGGTTCGAGCCAGCAGGTCGCGTCGAGAGATCAGGGACGAATTCCACATGGAGTCACCTCAAGTCACCCGAAGAGGCCGTGATTTTTACCAAGGGATCTACCACAAAGAAATTTGGGCTCTCCGCCATTTGTGCTGGAACGCATTCATCAGCCGCAGGGCGCTAGCCCCGGTTCAGGCTGTAAAATTGGGGCTAGTGCTGTGTCACAGCCTGATTTTCGGGTTGGGTAGATCAGCCGGCACGCGCTAGCGTCCGGTTCGTGAGTCCATCGACCTTCCGAACCGGACGC
>JAYVQJ010001186.1:0-13623 GCA_043777235.1 Planctomycetia bacterium | reverse complement strand
TGCGTCGAGCCGCAGCACTCCAGGGTCACGCGGCGGCATTCTGGCGGCGACGGCGCAGCACGCCAATCGACAGCACGATGGCTGCGATCGCGAAGGTCAGGAAGGAGGCTTCGCTCAGTGGTCGCGGCAGGAAGAACATGCCGAGCAATCCCAGCGCGATCAATCCGCCAGCCATTTGCCGACACGGAAAACCGCTCGACGAGCCGGTGATCAGACGCAGCAGCCAGACTGCGATCGCGATCCACACGGCGGTCCAAACGAAACCGAGTCCCAACTTGTCCGATTCATTCGGCCGCACCGTCAACGCCAGCCGAGGCGAACCGCTCGCGCGCGAGAACCGCAAGACGTTTCCTTCACGCTGAATCTCGATGGGCAGCGACAACCCGCCGGCTTGAGTCCAGCCTGGAAACGGGACGTGTTCGAGTTCAACTTGTTCGCGTGTGATATCGAAATTATTCGCCTCCAACACAATCTCGTTCACGACGCCCGAATTGCTGTTCACGCCAACCCCAAACGACAGCCTGCCACGGGTAGGTCCATTTCCGCCAAAGCCGCCGCCACCCATGTTGCCTCCGCCTTGAGGCGCGGCGTACCGACCTGAGCGACGGTTGCTCAAGTCCAACCCATCCTTCGAGAGCGACGGATTGGCATTTGGCCCATTGCCCATTGCATTCACATTGAAGCCGCCCAAGCCGGCCGCGTTTTGTGGAGTCTGCGTTCCATTGAAGACCTGCACCGAATTAGATCGCGGGGCATTTCCGATCGGAGATTGCCCCTGTTGATTCGCGGACTGTGCTTGCTGCTGCAACTGCTTCTCGTTGTCCACGGCTCGGTTGAGATCGCCGAGTTGATCGACGGCCTGCTTGCGACGGCTCGCTCGGTCCTCTTCGGTCAGTCCCTTGCTGACGACCGATTGACGGCTGCCGGAACCTCGTCCACCGAAGCCCTGGCTTGGTTTACTGTCGCCTGGCTTTGCTCCTTCCGCGACGACGTTGAATTTGAACTTGATCGCGCCGTCGTTGGCCACGATTCCGTTGTTGGCCGAGAAGCTGAGGTCGCCGAGGTTCAGCACGCCATCGCCATTGGTGTCCTCACCGGCATCGAGGGTTCCGTTACCGTTGCGGTCCTCGCCGTTGGAAACGATGGCCGAATTGCCAAACAGCAGAGCGCGATCGTTGTCGATGACGACTTGTCGTTGGAACGTCTCGCCGTTCGAGTTGAGTTGGTCGAAGAAGACGTCGGCGTTCGCATTCGGATTTCCCTTGGCTCGCTCGGCACTCGCGCGAGCGGCTTGCTGCTGATCCTTCGCGACGTAGAAATTGGTGGTACCGTCAAAATTCTCGATGACGACTCGGCGTTCGAGGTCGTCGTTCTTCGCCTCAAAATCTCGCAGAGCCACGCTCAGCTTGCGACCTTCCTCGGACTGCGGCTGACCGGCTCGACCGAATTGCTCGTGGTAGTTGTGCAGAGCCAGACCGATCTGCTTGAGATTGTTCTTCGCCTGCAACCGCTGCGAGGACCGATAGTTCGTCCCCTCGACGACGCGCATCAGCTCGTTGGCTTCTTGCAGCCAAGCCGTTTGATACGCAACGGCGGCGGTGTCGGCGGCTTGATTCGTCAGGTTGTTCTTTACCGCATTGTTCAGCGGCTTCGCGGTCCAATCCTGCGGAACATGCACGGCCCACAGCGTGCGAGCCACCGGGATGCCGTATTCCTTGTCGTCCGACAACGACACGATCATCGGCGTCGGCAGGTCGATCTCTTGCGACGCCAACTTCAATCCGCGCGGCAAGGCACTCGACAGCCGGCCGCTCAGCACCAGCTTCACTTGGAACGAGAGGTCCGCTTCGCTGGTCTTCGGCAGCGCGATGAGCTGATACGTTTGAGATTTGAGATTTGAGATTTGAGATTTGAGATTTCGCTTCAGCTCGACCAACCGTGCCGGTTGATCGGCGACGAACACCGACAACGCTTGCGACTTCTCCGGCAATTGCAGAGCCAGAAACTGCCGCGAGCGATTCTTGATCGTGTAGACGCACTGCATCCGCCATGTCCCATCCGCCGCCAGCACGGTCGTCAGGTCCGCCAGATTCACCGACGCCGGAGCACCCGCTTGAGCCGCGAACGATTTCAGTCCCCACCTCGGCGCGACCGCCGCAGCTTGCTGATCCCCGACCCCGGCCGCTTGATTCCTGACACGAAGCACCGCCGTCGCCTGATCGACGAGCCGCTGATCGACAACGATCGGCAGTTCATCGCGCTGCACCGCTTCGCCCAACTCGCCGACCGGCGCGAGCTGATTGCTGCTGATGTTGATCGCCACGACGTACTGCCGCTGCACATCCAGCGGCGCGAACGGTGACGCCTCTTGACCGTCCGCATTGGGAACGGCCGCAGCATCTCCTTCGGCGGCGACGTGACGCTCGAACGCGATTGTCGGCGCGACGACTTCACGCTTCTCCGGCGGAGGCAACGTTGCGGTCGCCAGCAAGAAGTAACGCGTGCCGACCGGGTCTTGCAGCGTGACCGTCCACCGAGTTCGTCCCGTCCCCGCGCCGGCCGAAACGAAACTCGTCTGCCGAATCGCGGCTCCTTGAAAATCCAATTTGCCAGCGAGCCAATCCGGGGTCGTGAACGTGAACGTGTCGGCCGCCGCTTCGGCGATCTTCCACTGCAACGCCAGCGAGTAATCGACCGCCGTGTCCGAGACCGTCACCAGCGAGACCGCATCGGCCGACAGCTTCGGCACCGCGCGAGCCAGATCGAAAGCCAGCACTTCCGGCTTCAGTACGTTCGACGTGAAGACAAACTTCGCGGGCCGGCTGAGCTTGTTGCGCAGCTCTTCCGAGCAATGCTCCGGGTCCGTTGTCTTCCATCCATTCGACGCATTCACCGTCGCTTGATACGCCGGATCGAACCAGGCCGCCGCTTGAGTCACCAGTTTGCTCAGCTCCAACGGAGTCGGCACGCTGATCTCGGCGATCGAGTCTTCCGGTTCCTTCGCGACGTTCCCTTGCAGAACAACTTCGACCGCACCGATCCGAGGCTCGGTGAACTCGACCGTCAGCACGTTCGTCGTCGGGTCGATGTGCCAGTCTTGCAGAGCCGTCGCATCGACATCGACCGGCAACCACATTGCCGGCAACTGCACGCTGACGCTCGATCGCAACGCTCCCACCAATTCCCATCGCAGCCGCGACGACATCCGCACCTTGCGACGCTCGACGACCAGTGCGTGCTCCGCGAAGCCGGTCGATTCCGGTGCCCGTCGCTGTGCCGAGAAGCTGACGTCAAATGGCCGGGCTGTGTAACGAAATGCGCTCAACGGCTGAGCGGTGGTTCCCGGTCCCTGAAACGCCGCCGCGTTGATTTGCGTCAACCCCTTCGTCGCGATGTTCTTCAACGCAAACTGCGGAGCCGCGAACAGCCCGATCACTCCAAAGTCGCGAGAGACCTGCAACGGCGCGAACGCTGGAACGGCGATCGACACCGGCTCATCACCGACGCGAGTCTCCACGAACAAATCGAACGTCAGCGACGTTTGATCGTTGACTGCTCGACGCAAGAAAACTCGCAGCACGCGGCCATCGACATTCTCACCCAGTTCCCAACCACCGACATCCGGCCCGCTGATCGAGCGAACTTTCAATTCCTTCGGCAACGAGAACGACAGATCATTGATCGCCCCACGCGGCACCTTGAAGGCCCACCCCGACGCGATCCGCACTCCGGCATCTTCCACTCCGACCGCCGTCGTCGAGTCCGCCTGCACGATCGCATCCACCGCTCCTGCCGCCTGCTTCGGCTGCCACGCGAGGCGAACATCGCCACCCGCGCTGATCGGGACTTCAAAGTAATTGTTGTCCCCTTCCGGCGCACCAACCCGAAGCGTAAGCGAGGGCGAATCGTCATCAGCCTTCGACTGTCCTTTACCGCCGATCGCCCCACTCCCTCGCTCACGCTTCGGGTTATTGTCGAACGCCACCTTCCCGCTGCGCGCCCGATACAAATTGCTCGCCCCGTTCACCCGAAACGTCACATCCTCGACCGGCGGCACGAAGAGCAACCGCCCGCTCGGCAGCGGATCGACACCGATGACCAATTGCCCCGCCGGCCCTTGCTGATTGACCGGCACCTCGGCAGTTAGATCGAGCACATGCAGTCCCGGCTTGTCGATGACGACATGCAACCGCGCCGCCGCACCTTCGCCGAGCACCACGATCGAAGCCGAAGCATCGTCCAACTTCGCGTCGCTGATCGACGCCAACCGCAGCGGCACCGGCAGCACGATCTGTTGCTTCCGAAAACTGAACAACGTCACGCGAGCCGTCACCTTCGCCGTCGCATCGGCTCCGTCCACTTTCTTGTTCGGAGCGACCACGACCAACGCCTCGGCGACGAGTCCCTCTTGCGGGGCCGGCGGAGCGACTCGCGATTCGGGATGTGCGGCGTTCCAGAGTTCCACGAACTTCGCGTGCGGCAAATACACCCGCTCGGCCGCGAGCGGTTCCTTCGGATCGTCGTAAGGCAGAATGATCGTCGGCCGCGCCGCGATGTCCGGATTCGGAATCACGGGCGGCGCGACGGCGGGTTTGGCGATCTGCGGTTCTTGGGCGATGGCAGGACCGACCACGAGAAGCGTCGTTGAGACAAACACGCAGAGACACGTCAGTACGAACGAGACGATGTGGCTGAGTTCAACCCCAACGGGGTTGTGTCTCATAGCCCAGGGTTGCACGCGACAGCGTGCTACCCTGGGTACGCCGTCACCGCGACCGTATGAACCCTGAAAGGGTTCTGTCATCGCCGCCGCACGGATGACGCAACCCCGTTGGGGTAGAACCGCCGTCAACGAGTTCACCCAGGGTAGTCCGCTGCGCGGACAACCCTGGGCTATGTGACGAAACCCCTGCGGGGTATTTGCATTCGTGGCCATGATCTCACCCATCTCCAATTACCCTGCCATTCGCCGTACCAATGTTCGCATCCAAAATGCTTTCGTCTTCATGCGTGGCCACGCACACGCGAGCGACTCGCCAGCCGCGCGGATCAACCACAGCGCGATCGCGGCGACGGTGCCGAAGAAAATTCCGTCGAGCGTGTTCTGCCACGCCAGCGGAGCGATCGCGGCCAGAGCCAACGGCAACGCCAATCCCAATGCGGCCCACGTCGCGCGGAGTCGGCGACATCTCGCTGGCAACACCCACGCGACGAACGCCAACCCGGCGATCCACAACCAGCGTCCCGCCCAACCCGCCGCTCGGTTCTCGTAATTCAGTTCCAACCCGATCCCGCTCCCGGCCGTCTCGGTGCCGAGATACCGAAACCTTTTCGTGGCCGATCCCGCTTGTTGCTCCAACGACATCGTCAGCGACAACAAGCCACCTCGATCTTTGCCGGTCAGCATCAGCCCATTCACCCTCTGTCGCGCTAATTCATCGACGATTAGCGAGACACCACTCGTGTCACCGCTGCGAGCAATCAACGCGGCACGATCGTCAAACGGAATGCCGGCAACCTCGACGGAATCCAGTGCCGACGAAAATCCGGATTCCTTATCACTCATCAATCCGCGTTTTCTCGCGTCCGCTCTCCTCGCAGCGGATTCCCGACGAATCTGCGAGATTCTTTCATCTGTCATTCCCTGCTTTTTCAAATCTTCAGCCGTCGATGCACCGGGAGTGTCGAACGGGACTTCTTGGTAGCCACTCGCAAACGCTCCGACGATCGGAGCGAACTTCGTCTCACCGCTCGCCGGCTTCTTCGCGGGATCGACCGGCGAGTCGGACGGCATCTGGCTGATTTGTGCCGACAGCCTTTTCTTAGTCACCTTGCCTACCACCTTCGTTTCATCCGCCGCAACTTCCTGTTTCTGTTTGATTTCCAGAGAGAGTTCCGACATCGGCTCTGACTTCGCGGCTTCTTGGGGCATCGCCGGTCCGTCAGTGCGTTCGGGGAATGAAGTGGCCGGTGCCGCCATTGTGGTTGGCGGCGCAGCGGGTGCTTTGACGGCACCGGATCTCGCAAACATTCTGCGTGAGCCGCCGATGAAATCGAGCTCACGTTGGACATCTTGGATCACATAGTTTCCGGCTTCGCCATATACCGAGCGGAATTGATCAAAGGCGACGGCTGCGTCATTGGGCGAAGTGCTGCGAAGCATTTCACGCGTCTCTTGCATCGCAGAGGTGTACTCGTACTGCATCGCCACGTTTGGGTCTTGCATCGCGTTCGCCGCTTCGGCGATCGAGACATGATTTGAATCTGCGAAGTTGTGTAACGCCAATCCGAGTTGCTTGAGATCGTTTTTCAGTTGGCTGCGCCGCGATGCCTCACGGGACTGTTGAACTGCGGGCAACAACAAGACGACGAGTATGCCGACTACCAAAAAAGCGACCAGGATTTCCGCGATCCTTCCCCAGCGAGAGACCAACGCAATTGCAGCAATCAAGACCGCAACGAACACGATCCCAAAGATCGGCTTCTGAAAATTTGTCGGCAGAGATAGTGACTTCGGCAGGTTGCTCAGCCAATCGGTGCGGTCGAGCGGGGTCGCGGCGTCGGGAACGAAAGCTCCTTGGCTGTCGGTCAGCAGCAGGTCGGGCGGGTAGTGCAGTTCCCATTGTTGATCGAGCACCTGCATCGGCTGCGACACACCGGCTCCGTTGAGCACCGTCAACTCTGGCGGCGGCTGACGCAACTCGCCCGTGCCGCGCAGCGCGGGGACTTGAGTCCGATAGAACAACTGCAACGACCGCTCGGCCGCGGGGTCGTCGCTCGCACGCAGCGGGATGAGGAACGCGCCGTCCGCTCGACGCACTTCGACCGGCTGACCATCGACGAGAGCGGCCCAGAGGGAAGTGGGGAGTGCGGAGTGGGGAATGGGGAGAACAGACGAGTCATCTTTCTTTACTCTCCACTCCCCACTCTCCACTCCGAACTTGACTTGCAAACTCTGCACTCCGACCGCCGTGAATTGAAACGTCGCCTGATGCTGGAACTCACCAGCAGGGCTGAGGACGCTGTTGATCGTGGCAAGCCGGCAGATCGCGGTTGGGACCGGCAGACGCTCAAAGCGTTCGTCGGCGATGGTGATGTTGGGGACGCCGACGAAGTAACGGTACGCGGCTACGACTCGTTGGCTTGGCGCGTAGGCCAGCGGAGCGGGGAGGTCGATCGGATCGACTTCGGGGAGGCTGGCTTTGTTTGCGTCTTGAGCGGTGATCGTCAGCCGTTGATCTCCTTCGGCCTCGATGGCGATGAATCCGTTTTGACGATCAGCGGCGAGAATACGGAGGTGCGGAAGTTGCTCCGGAGGATGGGCACTCTTGCCCGTCTTGTCTTCGGCTTTCTGCTCCGTTTCGGGTCGGGCAGGAGTGCCCAACCTCCGGGTTGCAATGCTCGTCGCCACCAACGTCGTCGTTCCGACCAAGTGCCGATCCAGCCGCAGTGTCCAAATCAACTCGCCGTTCTCTCCGGGGCGAGAAGTTTGTTCGACGATACGGGCTGTGAGATTTGAAATTTGAAATCTCAAATCTTTGCCTGCTGATTCCGCCAGCGCGACTTCGAGGACTCGCAGGCCGCCGCCGGTGATCGTCAGTTCGGATTCAAAGTGCGTGTGCAGCGTTTGCTTATCGAGCCGCGCAAAGGTCAGCGTGCGAGCGGAGACTCGCGACGGCTTGCGTTCGATCTTCAACGTGCCTCCGAATCGCGTGTCTTGATACGCGAAGCCGAGCCGTGCTCCGGGGACCGGCACGTTCGACGGATCGAGGCCGGTGATCTCGCCGGGGACGACGTCGAGGTCCGCGTCCGCTTTGATGACGTACGTTCCTTCCGTGACGGACGACTGCGGCAGACGCAACTCTGGCAGAGTCACATCGACCGGTTTGTCTTCAACCGGCCAGCCATCGGGGTCGCGGTGTGCTCGGACTTCGAGCTTCGCTTGCTGGCCCGGACGGAGCGGTTGCGGCAGCGCGATGCGAATGTGATTGATCCCCGGCTCGTCTTCTTTCGTGCGGACCTGCCACGGCAGCGGCTGACCGTTGACCGCGACCGACGTGAGCAACCACTCGGCCGGCAGCGAGACTTCCAATTCAAACAGCGGAGCGAACGACGTCTCCATTGTCGCGGCGGTGATCAGGTCCAACCCGTGTGCGGTGAGATCGAAGATCGACGAGATGCTCGCCTGCACGTCTTGTTCTTTCGGCTGCGCGACGAAGCCGAGCGAAAAAGTTTCTCGCCAGACATCGAACAGCAACGCGACTTGTCCGGCATCGGTCGCTCCCGTTGTGCCGATGTCTTTCAGATCGGCATCGCTGACTGCCGCTGTCCGCACGCCGACCGATTCGACCGTCCGCAGGCGCACGGCCGGAGCGTGTTGCACGAGTGCTCGGCCAATGTGCGAGGTGACTTGATTGATCGTCAGCGTCGGCACGCGCCATGACTCTCCGGCGGGGACTGCCATCACACCACGAAAGTCGATCCGCCGCGAACCGTCGAACGGTTGCCGATAATTCAACGTGATCCGCGTTGAGTCTTTGTCGTTCGGATCGTCGGACAATTCCCACGCTTCGAGTCCGCTGGAATCGACATCGGTGATCTCCAACGTCTTCGGCACGCGACAGACCAACCGATCGAGCGGCGTGCCATGCAACTGCAACGACGTGACCGCGTGCCAAGTGATCTCACCCGGAGCGACTCGCAGCCCAAACCCGGTCGTCGCGAACAAGAGCGAATCGGTCGCTCGTTCGCGCTGCCGATCGGTCAGTTGCAACGCGACCGCGTTCCGTTTGCCGCCGACCGCGAGTTCGTAATTCGCCGGTTGATCGTTCGGAGCTGGACGCTCGACGCTCAATCCATCCAGTTGCAGATGTTTTCCGGCTGGCACCGCAATCTTCAACGTCCCGGCGATTCCCGGCAGTACACCGGCCGACGCGACCTTGTCCGCTCCGACCGCCGTCAGCGGCGTCGAAAGTTCGAGCGTCAACGTGTGCTCGCCGCGCGTGTCGCTCAGCAAAAACAAAGTCTGTTCGTTGCGACCGAGCTTCGCCGGTTGGCCATTGAGCTTCGCACTCTCGACCGACATCGCTCCGAACGGCAGCGGCAATGCTTGCCACGAATCGGCAAACTGACTGATCTTGATCGTCGCCTCGACGACTAGCTGCTCGCCCTCAAACTTCGCCGAGTACGTCGCTCCGGAAATCACCGCCCCGATCGGAGCAGTCGTCTTCGTCGGCGCGTTCTTTTGAGCGTCGCGATACAGCTTGAGGAACTCATCGCGAGGCAACAGCACGCCGCGCTGATCCTTCGCGATCACCGTGTCGAGATCTTCGGCCGGCACGAATACGCGACGCTCTTTGAGATCGTCTTGGGCGGCACAGAAGGCAGAAGGCAGAAGGCAGAAGGCAACCAACCCCAGCCAAATCACAGACCAGCGCAATCCCTTCGTTTCCTTCGTTGCCTTCTGTTTCAAATCGTTTTGAACAGAAGGCAACGAAGAGAACGAAGGTCGGAGAGTTATGTGGTTGCCAGTCATCGAAGGCTTCCGTTGGTAGTTCCGCCTTCAGGCGGTGGTTGGAACTTATGCGATTTGTTCTAAATGGACCCACAGGAAAGTTTTGTAGCCACGTTCGCCAGAACGTGGTTTTTTCGGCGATTCGCCCACGCTCTGGCGAGCGTGGCTACCGAGAGATCAATACGGGGCTACGAACCCGATTCTGGCGGCGGACTGACGGTGGCTGGGAACGGTTTGGACCAATCGAAGTTGTTGCCGTTCGACGAACGTTTCACCGCTCCGAACAGCGACTGCACGATCCACAAGGCGAACATCAGGACGAGACCCCAGCGAGCGGCGGCGACTCCGTGCAAGACGGTGTCGGCGTCGTTGAGTCCGTAACAGACGGCGATCAAAACTCCGGCCAGCACCCAGCCAAGCCGATTGCGCCACGTCGTTGGGATCAGCACGACACCGAGAAAAGCCAGCGCGATTGTCGCGACGATCGACGCGAAGCTCACTTTCCACCAAGTCACTTCAAGATGCTCGGCACCACCGAGATTGTGGAACGAGTACGCTTGGCCTTGAGTCGCGAAGTCCGCGACACCGACGGACGACGTGCCGATCCATTGTTCGAGTTCCGCTTGATTGACAACTGACGTGACATGCCCATCGAGCGCTCGTTCGAGCGTGAGATGTTGCTCGCGAATGAACGAGTCGGGCGTGCCGACTAGCGAGAACTTCTCCGGCACCCAAACGACCGTGCGGAGTTGTTGCACTGCGACGGCCGAACCTTTCGGGCCGCCGATGCGCGGCAATGAGACTCGCAGCTTGCCGTGCCAACCGTCGAACGGCTTCGGATTGACCGGCCACAGGAATTGCAGCGTGACTGAGAATGCCTCGTCCGATTTTCCGGCACGAGCGACGCTGACGAAGTAACTGTCGAACGCATCGTCCGAGCCTTTGCCCGCCTTCTCCGGCGAGACCGATTTGTTATCAACCAGCGCGCCGAGAATTTCGGCTCCCTTCGGCAAGTCGATCCGCAGCCGTTGTCGTTCGCTCGTTTTCAGTTTGAAGCGGCAGCGGTACGACGCCTTGTCGTCTTGATCGACGACGACTTCGATCAACCCCTTCGAGACAACCGTCTCGACCACTTCTTGAATCTCATGCTTCTTTGCCGACACCTTGAGCGACACCGGCTGCGAGTAATACCGATACGCCAGCGAACCATCTTGTGGCAGCAGCGACAACTCACGCGGATCAATCGCTTCGAGATCATCGCCCGTCGGGTCGGCCGTGACGGTCAACGCTTTATCCTTCGTCACAGTGATCTCACCGAAGACATCGGACAGCTCGACTTTGCCCGCTTTCGATTCTCCTTCGCCAGGAAGCCCAACGGCCTTCACCGATTTGAGTTCTTGCTGCCACGACACCTTCGCTCGGTGCGCGTCTCCCGAACGCTGGTCTCCTGCAGCCGGTGCAGGGGCAGGTGGAATGGAAAGAGCACCACCTTCACCGTCGGCCGGCTTGAGGTCGTAGGTGATTTCGAATGGGACATCGCCGATCGCTTCGCGTTGCAGAATGATCGTCCAAGTTACCCAACCATCGACCGCTTTCTCGGCTTTCTTCTTTTCTTTGATCGCCGGAACGGTCGCACCTTGAGCCGTCCGAATTTGCACGGCGTCGGCCAGAGCTTCGGGGACCGCGATCTGAAATGTGTCGAGGCCCGCAAATTGAACGTGATACGTCACCGTCGTGCGGACGTCGGCGGTTTCCGGCTTCGCATTGAGGCTTGTCGCGACCGATGCCGTCAGTCGAGTCGGTCGCCGAGTCGTCTTCACCGGAATCTCAACCGGCCGCCGAGTGAATGACCACGCGGACGCGAGCGTTCCTCCGGCGACGAACGGCGGATTCGGGTCGGCGTTCCGTTCGGGCTGTACTCCTTTGATCGCCTTCTCGTCGGTGAGCACTTCGATCGCGGGGGCCGCGAAGATACTGACTTGCCCGGTCTCTCGCTCGACGTTCAGCGGTTCGAGCAACGGCATCGTGACGTTCTGCTCTTTCGCGGACGCATCCAGCACCATGTGCCCGATGACGTTGAACTGGATTGCTCCGTCACGCTTCATATCGAGCACGATTCGCAGCACCGTCGTGCCGTCTTTCGTCTCGACCGGATGCTCTTTGATTTGCGGTGGCCCGATGACTCGGTCGATCACCAATTTATCCGGGACGCGAATCTGCAACTCGAACAAGCCGGCGCGTTCGATCGTGTAATGCAGCTCGGTGTTCGATCGCAGTTCGTCATCGAGGAATTGCAGCTTCGCAATGTGATTGACCAACACACGCGGCTCAACCGCTTTCACGGAGAGCTTGAGTTCGACTTTCGGCGAATAAAACTTGTACGCCAGTGATCCCGGCCGACGAATTTGCTCCGCAACTTCCGCCTCTTCGATGCGAGTCAGCCCGGTGAGCTTCTCGACGTTGAGCACCAAGTCGGCTCCCTTCGCGACCACCAACTGTCCGCTCTCGCGAACGACGTCTAACGCATGAATGCCTGCCGCCGGAGCATTGTCGTTCAAGCCAACAACATTGAAGGCCTCGGCCGGAGCGGGGCGTTCGGTGTGAACTTCGAGCGTCAACGCCTTCTTCGCACCGCTGAGCAACTCGATCGTGACGACTTGCCGATTCGCTTCGTCAACCGCCTTCCAACCTTTGACGTTCGCGTCGTTCGACGAAACGCCGAGGATGCGATCTCCCTTCGGCACGGCGACTCGCAGTTGAGTCAGCTCGCCGCGCAGCACGTCGTACCGCAAGAAGGCGTCCGTGTGAATGAGTCCGTCAGCGACAGAAACCTGCGTGTGATTCGTGACGCTCGCGAGCAAATCCATCTCCGGCTTGATGCTCGCCTTCGGATGCCAGAGCACGCCGATGCGGCTGGCTGCGCCGAGATTGCCCGCGATCTTTGTCTCTTTTCCCTTCGCGGCCTCGACCGGTTGACGAACCAGCAGCGGATTGACCTCGACCGCTTGATCGGCCTCCGGGATGAGCAGTTCAAACTTCGTGACACCGACGGCCGGGACTTCGAGGTCGAAACTCTTTCCGTCCGGCGATGATCGCACTCGCGCGGCGAGTTGAATCTTTACTTTGTGCTCGCCGGCCGTTGGGAAGAGCAGCGCGTACGTCCCGTCGCCGGTCGCTCGCAGCAGGATTTTTTCGTTGGGCTTGTTGTCGCCGCCGTCGCTCGTCACGTCGCCGACAGCCGCCTCGCCGAACTTCAGCGGCAACTCGGACCACGCTTTGCCGAGCACTCGCACGGTGTATTCCGCCTCGATGCGCGCGACATCCTGATCGATCTTCGCTCGATAGCTCGCGGCGGAAATGACGACCGCGATCGGCGGTTGACCGGGTTGCTCGGCGTTCTTCAGCCAGAGCTTGAGGTACTCGGCATAGGGCATGAACACGGTCGCCTTCTGCTTTTCGAAGACCGTGCTCAATTGCTTGTACGGGACGTAAATGAGCTGCTCCCAAGTGACCTGCTTGCCGTCATTCGGCTTCGCATCGACGGGAGGTGTGTCGGTGGCTTCCTGGGCGAATGCCGATGAGGCGGAATCGCCGCTCGAAAGTCCGAGCGTGAATGAGCTAACTGCTGACCAGCCAAGCAGCAAAAGGAAAAACGTTCGAGCCGTGGCACGTCGCAGGACGTGAGCCAGAAACGAGGTCGATTTCCGAAGGATCATGAGCGGAAGTCCTTGAGGCAACAGCGAGTTCAAAGCCAAACGGGCGTCGGAGTTTAGGCAACACGGACAACCCTTGCCAATTAGCAAGACCGGGAAGACTGGAGATTCCCGGTATCACGCAGCCAGGCGATGTCAAAGGTCCATACGACGCGCGATGTGACGATTCAGATTCCAAAAAGTTCTCGGAATCCGTCAAAGAAGAAGACGTTGCAGGCGACTTCGGCCTTAGTCTCGCGTGCTCGATTGATCGAAATGACGCGGGCATCGCGTGCCACGCGCGGAGTTCGCACGGCTGGCTAGAGCGGTTCCATCAGCCGTGTAGCGGTTATCTGTAGCCGAAGTCGCCAGACTTCGGGGCGGAACTCTGGCGAGTCCCGCTACAGCAACTTGGAA
>JAYVQJ010001185.1:0-3462 GCA_043777235.1 Planctomycetia bacterium | reverse complement strand
ATGTGTTTCGCCCACAGCGTTCCCGATGGCCGCGCCGACGGCGTCAGGTGCGGGATCACTCCGGGCAACGAATCCGGCTGCGTCGCATCCACGAAGCGTGCGGCTTTCGCCACCGACGAGTGAAACGTGATGAGCCGCCGCAGATCGTATTTCCGCATCGCCTTGGCCAAGCCGATCTGCGCGGCCAGTGTCCGCCCATCGGTCGGGGGGGCAGAAATGGTGTCAGGAATCGATAACAGCATTCGGTGCCATCCACCTTTGACCATCCGTCGCCGAAAATCGGTTTTTCGGTGCGATCTCCGCTGCTGCAAGGCAACAGCCGCGACTTTGAAATTGGATTCGCTTGGAGTCAGGTTTCCAGAATCTTCGAGACTTCAAAAGATCCGCTTCGCGAAGCTGACTCATAGCCAACTACGATTCGTTGATCGCTAACTGGTCGGCGGCTCGGAACTCGACTGGTTCTTCCAATCGGCCAGCGACGTGCTGGTGGACTTCAATGCCGGTTTGGGCGAGATTAAGACGACGAATCTGACGTGGAGGATGGGCACTCTTGCCCGTCCTGTGTTTGCTCACAACTGGCCGGACGGGCAAGAGTGCCCATCCTCCGAAAGGATTTCCGATGTTTCGACTGACCTGTGTGTGGTTGCTGTTGTGGACATCGTCGTTGGTTCAGGCGGCGGACGATGACGCCAAATTCGCCAAGTGGGAAAAGGAGATCGCCGCGTTCGAGGCCGCCGATCAGAAACAGCCGCCGCCGAAAGGGGGCATCGTCTTCGTCGGCAGTTCGACCGTGCGGTTGTGGGACGTGAAGGGGGCGTTTCCGAATCTGCCGGTGATCAATCGAGGCTTCGGCGGGTCGCAGACGGACGACGTCGTACATTTCTTCGAGCGGATCGTGTTGCCGTATCAGCCGTGCGCGGTCGTGTTTTACTCCGGCGACAACGATCTCAATTCGGGCAAGACGCCGGAGAAGGTCGCGGAGGACTTCCAAGCGTTGGCGAAGAAGATGGCCGACCGATTGCCGAACGCGGCGTTCTTCGTGATTTCGATCAAGCCAAGTCCCGCGCGGTGGAAACTGTTCGAGGCTCAGAGCGCAGCGAACAAGTTCCTCTTGAAATTCTGCGAGGACTGCGGTTGCGGGCCGACGTTCGTCGATGTCGTAAAGCCGATGCTCGGTGCGGATGGGCAGCCGCCTGAGGAGCTGTTCGTCAAAGACCGGTTGCATCTCAGCCCGGCGGGCTACGCGATCTGGAACGACGCGATGCGCCCGCATCTCGATAGGCTGACGACCGGCACGCCGCGATTGAGTTCCGTGCTGACGGCGAAGCGAGTCGTCTTCCTCGGCGATAGCATCACCTATGCGGGGAACTACATCGCGTACGTCGAGGCATGTCTGACCACGCGATACCCGGAGCAGCGGTTTGAGTTCCTCGATCTTGGCCTGCCGAGCGAGACGTGTTCGGGGTTGTCGGAGGAAGGTCACGCGGGCGGACAATTTCCTCGGCCCGATTTGCACGAGCGGTTGCAGCGCGTGCTCGACAAGGCCAAGCCCGATTTGATCGTCGCCTGTTACGGGATGAACTGCGGCATCTACAAGCCGTTCGACGAGGGACGGTTCGCCAAGTATCAGGACGGCATTCGCCGACTGCGAGCGGCGGCTCAGGCGGCGGGGGCGCAGGTCATCCACCTGACTCCGCCGACCTTCGACGCGACGCGCGGCGGAGGTTCGCCCGACTACAACTCGGTGCTCGATCGCTACAGCGAGTGGCTCACGTCGCAACGGGCCGACGGCTGGATGGTGATCGACATTCACGGTGAGATGAATCGACATCTCGAAGAGCGACGTCGCTGGAATCCGAAGTTCGTGCTCGCCAACGACGGCGTCCACGCGGGAGCGACCGGACATTGGCTGATGGCTCACACGCTGCTTCAGCATTTCGGCGATTGGATCAATATTGGTTCCGGGACCTGTCAGGAGGCGGGCGACGGAGAGTCCGATCCCGTGGCTCCGGAAATCGGAACGATGACCTACGAGAACATGCTCCCGTCACCCATCGACCCCGCGTGGGAGCAAGATTCGTTGGACCTTGCTCCCGATTCGGTCTTGCGCGGCCACTTCTGGATCGGAGCCAAACCGCTGAAGTCTCCTCGCTTCGATGTGTTTGAAGACGGCAAACTGGTCGGGACGCTGGGAGCTCACGCATTGCAGTCGGACGAGCATGCCGACTTGCGGCTGCTCGAAGGAGCGTCGCTCAACGCTCGTTCGGCGACGCTGCTGAAGAAAGTCACGGCTCGGCAGCGATTGCTGACCGATGCGTGGCTCAACGAGATCGGGCATCTGCGACCTGGCATGTCGAAGGGCAAGCCGCTGGACGAAGCGATCGCCGAAGCCGCGAAGCTCTCCGACGAAATCGCCGAGCTCGCGAAGCCGACGAAGATCACGTTGACGTTCAAGCCGAACGACGCTCCGTTCCCCGGCAAGAAATCGGACTGGCACGGCTTCGACCGCTACGAGTTCGAGGTCGCCGGCAAGACAGCCAGCGTCGTCGTACCGAAGAAGGCCGCCGCAGGAATGCCGTGGGTCTGGCACGGCGAGTTCTTCGGACACAAGCCCGCGCCCGACATCGCGCTGCTCGGTCACGGGTTTCACATCGTCTATCTCAACGTGCCGAACATGCTCGGCTGCCCCGATGCGGTGTCGCATTGGAACTCGCTGTATCGCGAGCTGACCACCCGCTACGGATTCTCGCGGAAGCCCGCGCTCGTCGGCCTCAGTCGCGGTGGCCTGTACTGCTACAACTGGGCGGCCGCGAACCCACACAAGGTCGCGTGCCTCTACGGCGACGCTCCGGTCTGCGACTTCAAGAGCTGGCCCGGCGGAAAAGGGAAGGGGAAAGGAAGCGCGGGCGATTGGAAGCTGGTCCTCGAGCGCTTCCACTTCAAAGACGACGCCGAAGCGCTCGCTTGGAAGCTGAACCCGATCGACAACCTCGCCCCGCTGGCCGGTGCGGAGGTTCCGCTGCTGCATGTCTTCGGCGACGCCGACGACGTCGTGCCGTGGGACGAGAACACCGGCATTATCGCCGAGCGTTACGAAAAGCTCGGCGGCAAGATCGAGCTGATCCGCAAGCCGGGTGTCGGTCATCACCCGCACGGACTCGATGATTCAACGCCGATCGTTGAGTTCATCCGCAAGCACGCGGGGCAGTAGGACGGCCTTCCCTGGCCGTCGCGGACGGGGAAGGAACCCCGTCCTACGACAACGGGTCGATGTTTGACCCGTTTGGAAGCCGCCACTATCCTCTCGCCCCTTCCGACCGGCTCAGGGTGAGTCGGATGCGAAGGATTCACCATTTTTCTCAAGCTTTCGAACGCCTTCTGAATGAAGGTGTGCCTTCCGCAACTGCGATCTTCGGCACGAATCGACCGCCGAAGTCTTCGCCGCGAGAGGTGGAAAGGAGC